>JAFRMI010000008.1 GCA_017430765.1 Lachnospiraceae bacterium
GAATTCCGAGGAATTTCCTATCCGATAAAAAAAAGCGCCTCCCGGGCGCTTTTCAAATTATGAGCATATTATGAGCAAGATCGATCCATCTCCCTCATATCATCCCATTATTTCTTCTTGAAAATAAACGTCTTATTCTCTACCCCGCGTCTCAGCCTGTCGATATTGCTCCTGTGTCTCCAGAAGATCTCAAGTACAACAAACGTGATCAGCACATAGATTTCGGTCAGATAGCCGGCCGTGGTATGGAAGTGGCCCATTTTTCCAAGAATAAATGTTCCGATCAGGAACACCGTCCCCACAAGCATGCTGGCCAGTGATACAAAATGCGTCGCCGACACTGTCCCGAAGAATACAACCGCCTCAATCAGGGTCAGCGGAAGAGACGTCGCGATGATAAGCCCCGCCGTGCAGGCGACCCCCTTCCCGCCCTTAAATTTCATGTAGAACGGGTAGTTATGGCCGAGAATGCATCCGATTGCCGTGTAGATCCGGAGGAGATAGTCCATCTCATACATTTTTCTTCCGAACAGAAAATGCGTGATCAGGATCGCCAGCAGGCATTTCATGATATCCCCGATCATTACAATGAGCCCGGCTTTGGGGCCGAGTGCCCGAAGCGTGTTCGTGGTTCCCGCATTGCCCGAGCCGACTTTACGGATATCGATTCCCTGCGACTTCCCGTAAAGGTATCCGGTCTGAAACAGGCCGAATGCATATCCGATTGCCAGACATAAAATACGATACGCCATAATCCGTTCTCCTTTTCATGCATGAAGTCAATTGATTTTGATCTGTCAATAACGGCCCGCTGCAGCTTATCCGCTGACTGTCGTTTTGTCTCTCTCAGACCGTTCCCTGACGATCATCCGAAGGGCCGTCCCCTTAAATGCGAACGACTCCCTGATCTGGTTTTCGATATACCGAAGATATGAAAAATGCATCAGCTCCTTGTCATTGACAAAGATCACAAACGTCGGCGGTTTTACGCCCACCTGCGTAATATAATAGAGTTTCAGTCTCCGCCCCTTGTCTGTCGGCGGCGCCTGCAGCGCGACTGCCTCCATGAGAATTTCATTGAGGACGCCTGTCGCTACGCGGCGGGACTGGTTCGTGAGCACCATCTCGATGACCGCGAACAGTTTGTTCAGCCGCTGGCCCGTCTGCGCTGAGATGAAGACCACCTCCGCGTAGGACAGGTAGGACAGGATCCGGCGCACGTCCTTTTCAAAATCACGGGTGCTGTTTGAATGCTTGTCGGCAACGGCGTCCCATTTATTGACAGCGATGACAATGCCCTTTCCCCTCTCGTGGGCGATCCCGGCGATTTTGGCATCCTGTTCGGAGATTCCTTCCACCGCGTCGATGACAATGACGACCACATCGGCCCTCTCAACAGCTGTGACTGTCCGGATCACTGTGTACCGCTCAAGTTCTTCTTTCACCTTGCTCTTGCGGCGGAGGCCCGCGGTGTCGATAAAGATATAATCCTTCCCGTTAAAACGGACCGGTGTGTCGATGGCGTCCCGCGTCGTTCCCGCGATGTCCGATACGATCACCCGCCGCTCACCGATCAGCTTGTTGATGATACTGGATTTGCCGACGTTAGGTTTCCCGACGATCGCGATCTTCGGCGTCTCGTCGTCCTCTTCTTCGTCGATCGCCTCCTCAAAATAGTTCGTGACCTGGTCGAGAAGGTCCCCGATCCCCTGCTTGTTCGCCGCGGAGATCGGCACCGGATCGCCGATTCCCAGTTCGTAGAACTCATACACATACGGCGACTGCTTGACATAATTATCCACCGCATTGACCGCGAGCACGACCGGTTTCCCCGACTTGCGAAGCATGTCCGCGACTTTGCCGTCGGTGTCCTGCAGGCCGCCGCGAAGATCCGTCATAAAGATGATGACGTCCGCGGTCTCGATAGCGATCTGTGCCTGCTCGCGCATCTGCCGCAGAATCACATCGCTGCTCTCCGGCTCAATTCCTCCCGTATCAATCACTGTAAAATGATACCCCGCCCAGTCCACATCCGCATAGATCCGGTCTCTCGTCACACCGGGCGTGTCCTTTATAATCGAAATGTTTCTTCCGGCAAGTGCATTGAAGAGCGTGGATTTTCCCACATTCGGCCTTCCCACAATCGCCACAATCGGTTTACTCATAAATATCTCCATTTTGCCGCCGCTTGCCGGCGCCGCAGACAGCCGTAAAAAATTACAGCAGTCCCTCCGGGGTACTTCCCCTCCACAGGTTTCATTTATGCAAATGCAGCACTCCTAAAGAGCACTTACTGTTCATATATCTGCCGCTCATCACAGGGCTGCGGCGGAAACCCCAGGACAGCCCGCACAAGATCTTCCCCCCGGTCCCACACGACCCTGACGGGAACGCTAAGAGACCGGCTCACCTCATCCACCGTCACATCATCGAGAAAGACCTGCTCCCCTCTCCGCAGCATCGTGGAGGGAATCAAAAGTTCGTCGCCGATCGGAATTCCCGACGACACCCGCTCCTTCAGCTGCCGGATCAGGTCGCCTCCGGTGATCAGTCCGGTCACGGTGATCCGTTCCCCGAAGAAATCATTCCGGATCGCCGCCACATCCGCGTGGTGCCCCGGAAAAGCCTCTTCGATCCGTTCCATCACCCTTCGCAGATATGTCTCGGCGAGAAGGCCGCTCACGGCCGTAGTGTGCCGGACGGCAGGCATGTTCTCTTCCGCCGTTCTGCCTGCAGAATCCCTGAATCCGCCATCTTCGTCCTGCTGCAGTTCCTTAGAGCCGCATACGCTTTCCGCATCGCTGCTGGCGGGGCGGATGGTGAGAAACTGCTCATTTTTCGTAAGAATCCGCGACGCATACGCCGCGATGGCGGCGTCCGTCTCAATCTGCTGGAGGCGGATCATGCCGACGCCGTTCTCATACTGGACGAAACCGTCATAGTTTTCCTCCGGCGGAAGCTCACGTCCCGCCAGAATGTACCACTCATCCGAAGCATGGATAAAATGCCGCGGTGCCCCGCGCATCAGATCCGGCACCTCCTCCCCCTCCTCGGGTATATACGCCGCCGCGAGGGAGTCCCAGATCCGCTTCTGCCAGGCTTCAATCTGGTCGATGACACGGGAGGCGTCCTCCGGTGTAAACGGCTGCAGGGGAGTCAGATTGTCACGGAACCGTGTGAGTCCGACAGGTACCACAGATACGCTCTGCATCTCCGGGAGGTAAGCCGTCAGATCCCGGATCGTGCGGTCCAGCTCCGCGCCGTCGTTCCAGCCCTTGCAGAGGACGATCTGGCCGTTCATTGCGATGCGGGCGTCTTTGAGGCGCTGCATTTTCGGAAAAATGCGGCCGGCAAAGCGGTTCTTCAGCATCTTCACGCGAAGTTCCGGGTTCGTTGTATGCACGGAGATATTGATCGGCTCCATGCGGTAGCGGATGATCCGGTCGATATCGTGGTCCGACATATTGGTGAGCGTCACATAGTTGCCCTGCAGAAAGGAAAGACGCGAGTCGTCATCTTTAAAATAGAGGGTACTTCGCATGCCCTTTGGCATCTGGTCGATAAAGCAGAAAATGCAGCGGTTGCAGCATGAGCGGCAGTCGTCCATAAGACCGCTTTCAAACTCCACGCCGAAATCCTCGTCCGCATCCTTGTCGACCGATACGAGGGTCTCATCGCCATTCTCCTCGCGGATCAGGACCTCGATGTGCTCCTCCAGCATGAGAAACCGGTAGTCAAAGACGTCCTCGACCGTCTGCCCGTTGACGGACACCAGGTACATTCCGGGCATAACACCCATCTCCCAGGCGTAACTGCCCTCCTCCACTTTACTGATCCTGTGACCGCTCCCAGCCGCCAAACCGCTCATCCCCAATTGTACGAAGTCCGAAACAATAACCCAATATAATGACACTATAACAAGTTTCTGTCTGATTCGCAAGTTTCGAAAGAATCGGACCACGGGGACAGGAACCGCGGCTGGGCGCACGGCAATTAAAAAACCTTGAAACGACGGGAAAATCGACGACTTTAAGGAGCGTCCCCGATGGCTGCATTTTCCATAGGATACAGGGCTGCGGCTTCACCCTTCCCCATGCCAAAGCTTCATCTCTATGGTTCATCCTAGACATGAATTTAAGGGATATGGTATACTTGAGTCGCAATAAAAACGTTTTATCTGGTGCTTTTTCAGGAATGAATCAGGATGATCGGAGGACTGCATGACTGTGGCGCAACATGTTGAAAAGAAGCTCCCCGTCGCACCGCTCAAGATTGCATACCTTGAGGGAAGCCGGCCAATTGCGAAGCAACTGAACTCGAACATTATCAAGATGAGACGGCAGATTGCGGATAAGGATCCGTCCGCACAGGCTATTGCCGGCTACATTGAGAATAACTACCTTCTGGATTTTAAACTGCATCGCTACGGAACCGGCGAAGGATATGCCCAGATTCTGGAAACAGTCCGCGGCGTAGACCTCTATATCGTCGCCGATGTCATAAATTACAGTGTCACTTACAGTGTCTGCGGGAAGACGAATCATATGTCTCCGGACAACCACTATCAGGATCTGAAGCGCCTGATCACCGCGGTCGGCGGAAAAGCGCACCGCATCACGGTTGTCATGCCCTTCCTCTATGAGAGCCGGCAGCACAAGCGGACATCGAGGGAGTCGCTGGACGCGGCGATGGCCATCAAGGAGCTCCAGTCCTACGGCGTCTGCGAGATCATCACGGTTGACGCCCATGACCCGAGAGTCAAGACAGCCGCCCCGCTCACCGGTTTCGACAATCTCATGCCGACGTACCAGTTTGTCCGCGCGCTGCTGAAGTGCTGTCCGGATATCAATTTTGACAGCAATCACTTTATGGTGATCAGCCCGGATGAAGGGGCCATGAACCGCGCCGTGTATTTTTCCAATGTCCTCGGCGCAGACATCGGCATGTTTTACAAACGGCGTGACTACTCAAGAATCGTGAACGGCAAGAACCCCATCGTCGCGCATGAGTTTCTGGGCGCGTCCGTCAAAGGCAAGGACTGCGTCATCATCGATGACATGATCTCCTCCGGCGGATCCATGCTGGATGTCTGCAAGCAGATGAAGGAGCGCGGCGCGAACCGCATTTTCATCTGTACGACGTTTGGTCTTTTCACGAACGGCTTTGAGAAGTTCGACGAGTTCTATGAAAAGGGCATGTTCACGAAGATCATCACGACGAACTGCTGCTACCAGCCGCCCGAACTCCTGAAAAAGCCGTACTACGAAACCGCGAATATGTATAAATATCTCGCCAGTGTCATCAACAGTCTGAATCATGATGATTCCATGGCGAAGATTAAGAAGACATCCCACAAGATCTCCCGGATTCTTGACAAGAATCTGAGCGGCCAGGATCCGAGCATGAAGCCGATCCTTCCGTCGAACCAGATCATGCTGGATGTGTAAAATGCATCCAACCCAAGCCACCGGCCAGTCCGGTGGCTTTTTTCATAATTATGAACCGCAAATACAGTCCTTCATCTCCTAACCGCCGAGACAGAAAAAATCCAGCCTTTCGGCTGGATTTTCGTGTGTACATTATTCGCTTTCCTTGCCGACCTCGTCCGCGCGGAGAGCCACCTGCTTCGCCTGCACGTCCGCCGGTGCCTGCTCATAGCGGGCAAACTCGAAGGAGAATTCTCCGGAGCCGCCGGTCATGGAACGGAGGACCGTGCCGTATCCGTAGATCTCGGTCTGCGGGACATCCGCCTCGACCACTGTGAGGCCCTTGCCGGCCGGGTTCATTCCGAGGACGCGTCCGCGTCTCTTGTTGAGATCGCCCATGACGTCGCCGGTGAACTGGTCTTTGACCTTAACCTTCAGGTTGATGATGGGCTCAAGAAGGATCGGATCCGCCTTCATGAAGCCGTCCTTGAATGCGAGGTGCGTCGCGGTCTTGAACGCCTGCTCGGAGGAGTCAACCGGGTGGTAGGAGCCGTCGTACAGAGTCGCCTTGACGCCGACAACCGGATACGCGGCGAGCGGTCCGGCCTGGACGCACTCGGTGAGGCCCTTCTCAACCGCCGGGTAATAGTTCTTCGGGACAGCGCCGCCGACGACCTCAATCGCGAACTCATAGGGCTCCTCGAGGTTTCCGCTCGGCTCGAAGCGCATTCTGACGTCACCGTACTGGCCGTGTCCGCCGGATTGCTTCTTGTGCTTGCCCTGGACATCGGACTTCTTGCGGATCGTCTCACGGAACGCGACCTTCGGCTCGGAGAGCTCGATCTCGACCTTGTATCTCTCCTTCAGCTTGCTCTTGATGATATCGATTTGCTGATCGCCGATACCATAGATGAGCGACTGATGGTTCGCCGCGTCGACAACCGTCTTAAATGTAAGATCCTCGGCAGCAAGTCTTCCGAGTGCCTGCGCGACCTTATCCTCGTCGCCCTTCTTCGCGGCGCGGTATCTCTCGATGGTATACGGCACAGAAAGTTCTGTCTTCGGGAATGTAACCGGATTCGCCTTCACGGAGAGCGTGTCGCCTGTCGCGACGTCGTTCAGCTTCGCGAGAGCGCCGATATCGCCGGCAGCAAGTTCGGTGACTTCCTGCGGCTTATTTCCACGCATGACATAGAGCTTGCCGAGTCTCTCGTCGGAGGACTTGTCGACATTGTAAAGCGTGTCGTCTGCGGTCACGGTGCCGGAGCAGACCTTGATCAGGTTGTATTTTCCGATAAACGGATCCGCGATGGTCTTGAAGACGTATGCGCTCTTCTCCTTAGAGGAGTCATAGTTCGCCTCAAACGCCTCTCCGTTCTTGGCATACGTTCCTTTGATTTCCCTCTTGGAGGGATCCGGGAAATACGCGACAATATCGTCGAGCAGGTTCTTCACGCCCATCAGATTAACAGGAGATCCGCACAGAACCGGAACGATGGAGCAGTCCGCGACATTGATGGCGATCGCTTCCGCGATTTCCTGCGGTGTGAACTCGTCGCCGCCGAAATATCTCTCCATGAACTCCTCGCTGGATTCCGCTACGGACTCCATCAGGCTGTCATGGTCATGCTCAAGTTCATCCGTAAGCTGATCCGGAATATCCGTATTCTGGAGGTCGCCTTTGCCCACGAACTTGAAGCCGGCCTGCTTCACGACATCGACGACGCCGCAGAACTTGCCGTCCTCACGGATCGGCAGGCAGATCGGAGCAATCTTGTTGCCGTACATATCCTGCAGATTCTCAACGATCGTGCGGTAACTGACGTCGCCGTTGTCCAGCTCCGTCACGTAGATCATGCGCGGAAGGTTATTCGCCTCGCAGAGGTTCCACGCCTTCTCCGTACCGACCTGCACGCCGCTCTTGCCGGAGACCACGATAATCGCGGCATCCGCCACACCGGCGCACTCCTCGACTTCACCCACAAAATCGAAATAACCGGGCGTATCCAGGATGTTGATCTTCGCCTTATTCCATTCCACCGGAACGACAGAAGCCGTGATGGAAAACTTTCTCTTGATCTCCTCTTTATCGTAATCGCTGATGGTGTTGCCGTCCGTGACGGTTCCCATGCGGCTTGTCACGCCGGAGAGATGAGCCATCGACTCTGTGAGAGTCGTCTTCCCCACTCCGCCGTGTCCAAGTAAAACGACGTTGCGAATCTTGTCTGTACTGTAGACGTTCATATAAACCTCCCGAAGCATTATTTTCAGTATCAGGGAAACAGCTGCGCACAATGAAAATGCAGCCATCCCGAACTGCGCATAGGAACATTATATAAAAAAGGATACGGAGATTCAAGCACTTTGTGACTTTTGACAAGGCCGGCGGGGACGCTCCTTAAAACCTTCTATCCCCCCGCCAAATCAAGCTTCTTTGAGGAATCAGGATTCAGCCGCGGGGACAGGATCCGTGGTCTAAAGGATGCGGCGGCAGCCGCCTGTCGCCAGAATCTGCTCCTCGAGGTCGTGGGCCATCACGAATCCGTGGGTGGACAGGGTGTCGGCGGCGGTGTGCAGGGCCTTCTCAAATTTGCCGCACAGCAGGTCAAACCGGCGCATGGCCATCCGCTGTCCGAGCCCGGCTTCGTCCGCCGCGGCGCGGAAATCATCGGGCGTGATCTCATCGAGGCTGCATTTTTCGCCGATGTAAACCGCCATGTCGCGCGTCCCGGAATCGTAGACGGATGTACTGAGAATATCGTAAAATGGAGCCAGCCTAACCCCCTTCAGACTCTCGTCATACAGGAGCGAAACATTCTTCAGGTGCGCGTCCGCATTCCCGATCAGGAAATTGAAGACAATCAGATCCCAAAGCCGCAGCTGGTCCTGTACCGGGTCGGCCGATTTTGTGCGCAGGAGTGAAAACATCTTCCGCATATAGCCGTCCGGCCGGTCCTCGTACTTTTGGACCGACGACATTCCAAGAGCCTGGGCGAAATCCTCCTGGTGCAAACGAAGCGGGGCGTGCAGACCGTCTATAATGTCTCCGGACTTGCTGCATTTCCGGTCAAAGCGCCGTGTCGCGAAAAGCACCTCCTCGTCGCGGCCCTCTCCCAGATTGATGATAAAACTGTCCGGCACCTCCATACCGAGCTCGCGGGCAGTGAGGAGGGAAAGCTGCTCGTTCGCTACAATCCCGCTCATCCTCACGTGGCTCTGTTTGACGATGTGCGTACTTGGTGCCGTCCCTTTTGGAAGATACCAGGTGCCGCTTTCATCATCAAAGTACAGGCCGACCTTTCCGGACGCGCCTGTAAGCGAAAGATGCGCCTTTGTCACGATCTGTGCGGACGTTGTCGCCCCCTCACGCGCGATCGCCGCGACCTCCCGGTCGGAGATGCGCTCATATCCCGGAACCGGCCGCTCTGCCCCGTCCATGAGGATGCAGACAGCGCCGAGACACTCGCTTCCGAGGCCGGCGAGGATAGAGAGATAGTCGGTTTCGTCGGCGTGCATCCACTTAGCTACGGAACGGCGGGTGAACCCTTCCGGCAGAAGGCCTTCAAAGAAGTTGCGCGTCTTTTCTGCTGAAAATGCATCCGTCTGAAGCGGCAGATTGACAGATACCGGCGCCGCACACGACTCGCTCAGATAAGCGTCGTCATAGCGGAACACGGCGTCGGACGGATGCCCGCCGTCTATATGGCCGACCTGCTTCAAAACGCCTCCAATTTCCACACATACAAGCAGTCTTCTCATGATTCACCTCCGCGCGGAAGCATCGTGATGTCCAGTCCGAGAAGCTGTGCAAGAAAGATCGCCTTCCCCAGCTCGGCCGTATCCTTTCCGCCCTCCAGATCCGAGATAAAACTGACGCTCAGTCCGCTGAAATCCGCCAGAAATGCCTGCGTATAGTGCAGCTCCTTCCTTCTTTTCCGCAGAGCTTCACCAAAAGATTTTGCATCCGTTATAGCCATTCAATATGTCCTTTTCTTATATGCAGTGTGAACAAAATGACAATTGTATTAACATCAATTTCGCCGTACGGCTAAATCATTAACACAACTGTAATATTTTAGCCGTACGGCTAAGAAATTATGTCTATATTATATACTTCGCCGTACGGCTAAGTCAAGGGCGGACCACAGATGAACCACGGGGACAGGAACCCTGGCCGATATGATGATTTGGAAAAAACCTTGAATTTACAAGGAAATTTGAGCTTTTAAGGAGCGTCCCCACTGACCTTCTTCGGCCACCGGGGACGCTCCTTAAAATCTCAGTTTTCCTTATAAATACGGGATAATTGCTCAGTTGTCTTATCGGCCAGGGTTCCTGTCCCCGTGGTTCACTTCACCTTAACTTTCTTAACGGCGCTGTAAATCCCGAGGTATTTCTTACCCTTGTATGCCCTGTACGGGCGCCAGCGGACATAGTAGGTTTTGCCGCTCTTTAGTTTACTGACCGTAAAAGCGGTTTTCCCTTTGACCGTTTTAAGCTTGCTCTTCTTCATACTCTTGTATAAAGAATATTCCGCCTGGTATCCGGTCGCGCCTTTTACTTTCTTGAGAGAGAACTTTATGGATTTTTGCCCGGCTGCTGCCTTGCCGCCCGCTTTGACATAGTACCTGCAGCTGAGGTTTGACCACGGACCTCTGCGTCCATCCTTATACGCAGCCAGCTTAAACTGCGTAAGCCCCCTGGCCTTCATCTTTTTGATGACGAATTCCGCCGCATTGCCGGCCGTATAGAAGGTCCATTTCGAAGAGCCGGCCTTTCTGTACGCGATCAGGTAATTGGATGCGCCTTTCACTTTCGTATAATACAAATGCATCCACTTCTTGCTGAACTGTCCCTTCGTCCTTATCTTCGAAGCATCGATCTTTCCTATACTCTTGTCAACAGGAATCTTCCCGACGGCAGCGGCAGAGATCGGTGCCGGGGAGGACGCATCCTTAAGCGCAGCTGCGTCTGAACCGGTAACTCCCGGAGGAACTCCCGGCTGGTCAAGCAGCCTGATCTTCGTCTCCCCGAAAAAGCTTTCATTCTTTACCAGCGCACCTAAGATTTCCAGCGTATCCGCCGTCTCATCCGCCGCGATCGTCAGAACGCCGTCCGATCCGATTTTGGTGCCGCTGCTCTGATTGCCGCTGACAACCCATTTCATCGCCGTGTCATGAACATACCCGTCTACAACCGCCGTACAGACTACTTTCGAGATTTTCCCTTTCGTCACCGTATCCGGGTCAGCCTGTACAGTTACTTTGTTGATACTGTCCACATAGGTGATGATGACTTTCTTGGCCGGTGTGCTGTCCGTGGACGACTTGACGATTCCGGTCCTCGTGCCGGAATACTTCGCGATGATCCCTCCTGACGGTTCTGCGATCCAAAGTGTAGTTGGATCGTACTTCAAAAAATTGTCCCCGCCGTCGATGCTGATCGCACAGGCAGCCCCTTCCGCCTCCAGTGTCGGGTGGCCGGACATCTCCAGATCTGACACATAGACGGCCGCCTCTGTGGAACTGAGTCCCTTTACCTTCACGGACGCATTCCCCGAAATGCTGGTGGACGCAAAAGAGATTCCCGTAAGTCTGCCGCTCAGTTCCAGAGTGCCCCCCGAGATATCAAGAGCAGAAGACGTATAACCGGAAATCGCATGCCCGTAACCGGATTCTAATGCCGCGTTGATTTTGATGCGGCCTCCTTTCACGGAGAATGTCCCATTTTCCGGAATATGGATGCCCACCCCGCCTTTTGACGAAGTAATTTCCACCCATACGTTCCCTCCGGATATGAAAGAAGACGATCCCTTACTAAACGGATCGATCGCATAAAAAGTATTCTTCGACGACGTACATTTGATCGTCAGGGAGCCTCCCTTCATCTGAAAGCTTCCGGAATCAATCCCGAATGCACAGCCCGCGTTGATGAGCAGGCTTCCCCCCTCCATGATGAAATTCCCTGTATGATAGAGCGCGCTTCCATCCGGGGAAGCAAACACATTGCTGCTGTAATTGATCTTAATATTTCCGCTTTTGTTTATGAAATCCCTGGCTGTTCCGCCGGTACTTGTTTCGAACCCGGATGTGGTCATGGTATTCGTGACGCCGACTCCGTAGGTTGTGAGCGCACAATGGTGTAAATAAATCCGCCCAAGCGTGATGGATTCATCGATCATAATGGTGGTGTCCCCGCCCAGAGAAATATCTTTCCCCGTGCACCCGAACGCCTTCATCGCAGAGGTAAAGACAGTGTCCCTGATCTTATATTCACCACCGCTTATGTAGACCTCCGCGTGCACATCC
>JAFRMI010000055.1 GCA_017430765.1 Lachnospiraceae bacterium
ATCGGCATGGGCAACAACCCGATGGTCGGCGCGACTGTCGCCGTCGCGGTTGCGGTTCAGGGCGCTGCGGAGGCAGGCAAGTTCTGATGCCAGGATACCAGTTTTAACGAAATGATCCCCCGAAGTCATTCTGATTTCGGGGGATATCTTGTGAAACGCGTGAACAGTCCCCCGCCCCTGCAGGCGGTGGGTTCCAGGGCGGTCTCGCGAGCGGGACCTGAATGACCAGACAGCAGAGGGAGTAAGATGAGATTTGTATATCCCGCCGTCATAAAAGAACGTGAGGACGGCACGTTCCATGCATATTTCCCGGATCTTGCCATGTGCGAAGCGGAGGGACCGACTTTGATGCATGTTCTCCGCGAGGCGAAAGAAGCGGCTTATAATTGGGTGGATCTGGAACTGATGGAAGACGATCCGCGGATGCCGCCCTCGTCGGATCCGGAGGATATTATCCTGAAGGAGGGAGAATTTGTCCGGAATATTCTAGTGATCTACCGCATGCATGAGGGATGGGACGAATAAACAGGAAGGCTGTCATTCCATTGCATGGAACCGGTCTTTATGAAGGCAGGAGGAAGCGTCATGGAAATTGAACGCAAATGGATGGTTAACGGCTGGCCTGAAGGTCTGGAACTCATAAGAGAGCATTTTATGCGGCAGGGATACATCAGTGTCAGACCTACGGTCCGCATCCGGGAGGAGGCGGAAACCGGAGGAGAAACCGCTTATATTCTCTGCCTCAAAAAGGGAAGCGGCATCGCGCGGCATGAGACGGAAATCAGGATTTCGCAGCACGAATTCCATGAGATCGAGGAGATGATCGCCCTCCCCCTGATTCCTAAAGTACGGCGCACGTATCAGCTTCCGGACGGACTGCATCTGGAAGTCAATCACGTGGATGAGGGGCAGCCCACGGAATACTGGTATGCGGAGATTGAGTACTCCACCGTAGAAGAGGCGAGAAACTGGAAACCGGATCCGTCTCTTGCGGATTACCTCTTTGATGATGTGACGGATAAGCCCGGACAGACGATGGGGGCATACTGGCTTTTAACAAGGGAAGGACGTGGTTCAAATTGCGGTTGTTAGTGCAGAGAGTGAAGCAGGCAAAAGTTGAAGTAAGAGGAGAAGCGGTCGGGAAGATCGGCCTCGGCTTTCTTGTTCTCGCCGGGATCTCGGATTCAGATACAGAAGAGATCGCGGACCGCATGCTGAAAAAACTGATCGGGCTTCGGATCTTTGAGGATGAAGATGGGAAAACGAATCTGAATCTTTCCCAGGTGGACGGGGAGCTCCTGATTGTCTCTCAGTTTACGCTGTATGCGGACATGAGGAAGGGGAACCGCCCGTCGTTTATACGGGCCGGAAAGCCCGATCACGCGAACCGCCTTTATGAGTACCTCCTTGGACAGGCAACCGGACAGGTGGCCGTGGTCGAAAGAGGCATTTTCGGAGAGGAGATGGAGATCTCTTTGATAAATGACGGGCCGTTTACCGTGATGTTGGATTCGGAAGAGCTGTTCGGATTATAAGATCCGCTAGCGGCATTCTCCTTACGTGTCCGTGCGTATCCCGTCGGAGTTTTCTCTTCAGAATTTCCAGTTCGATGAAAAAGGGTCAGAGGTACGCAGCCTCTGACCCCCTTTTTATTATCTTTGATATTGCACGCCTCCGGGCAGAACCTTCGTACAGGTAATGGCCAGCGATCCGGGACCGATATGCGTTGCGATACTGATGGGCAGCTCCGCAAGGCTGATGTCAAATCCCGGGAAACGGGCCGCGGCTTCCCTGCGGAATTCTTCTGCCGCGGCTGCATTTTCCGTATGCGCGATGCTGATCCATGCGCCCGGAGGATCCGCGTTAAGCCCTCCGAATTCCTGTTCCAGATGTCCGGTGATAGCTTCGAGCATGATTTTCTTGGCCTGATTAATCCCTCTGCATTTGGAAAATGCATCCAGCTTCTCCCCCTGGATCTGCAGGATCGGCTTTAAATTCAGGACACCGGCAATCATGGCGGCGGCAGGCGTGACCCGGCCGCCCTTTTTCAGGTACGTCAGGGTATCCACCATAATATATATATGGGATTCAAACTTGGTCTCCTCCAGAATCCGTTTAATCTCCGCCGCCGACGCTCCGCCTTCGGCGAGAGCCGCCGCATCAAGGGCAGACTGGCGCTGTGTTACGGAGATCCGCTGGTTGTTTACAACCTGGACGCGGCCGTTGAAGTCCTCCGCATACATGGCGGCGGACTGGCAGCTTCCGGAAAGGCCGCTGGACATGGGAATATAGACAATTTCATCATATTCCTTAAGCGTATTCTTCCAGAGATCCAGAATTTCGCCTGCGGATGGCTGGGAGGTTACGATCTCCGAACCGTTTTTGAGCTTTTCATAGAAAAGCCGGCCATCCAGATCAATATGTTCTTTGTATTCAACTCCGTCAATGATAACAGGCATAGCCTGCAGCAAAATGCCGTGTTCGGCAGCGTCCTGAGGGGACATTCCGCTGTTTGTATCGGTAATAATCGCCGTTTTCAATGGAAACCTCTTTTAAATGAATCAATGTTCTGATTTATGGAACAGAAAGATTTAAAGCTGTTAAGCAGTGTATCATAAAAGTGACTTTTTCTCAACGCTTGACTGTCTTATCATCAGATTTCGGTACAACATGGCAAAGATTTACATGAAGTTCACAAAAGCTACATACAGACACGTTTATAATAAGTAAATCTTAGACTTGTTTCAAACGAAAAATTGGCATATTATCGTATCTGCATGGGTTTTTATAACTTGAGGAGCAGCAGATCTGTCCGGCGTGGTCTGAATATATGTCTGCCGGCAGAAAGTCATGATGCTCATCAGAGTATAAATATAAGGGGAACAACAATGAAATTCAGAAGTTTATCAACAGTGGCCGTGTGTATTTTGACAGGCGTCCTCGTCGGGTGCGGCAGCACATCTTCATCTGCCGTGAATGTGCAGTCCGTAGAGATGACGGTTTCCATGTGCGGAAACACGCAGGAGCAGGTTTTTACCGGGATTGTCAGTACGGGAAATGAAGCCAATATAAAAAAGGACAGCAATAAGAGCGTCGCCAAGGTCAACGTCAAAAAAGGGGATCTTGTCAAGGCGGGGGATGTTCTGTTTACATATGACGCCGAGCAGGCAAAAAACTCTCTCGAAAAAGCCAAACTGGAACTGGAGGAGCAGAAGAATACCCTGACCTCCAAAGAGGAAGAGAAGGCGCAGCTTGAGGCGGATAAGAAAAAGGCCGGCCAGAATGAGCAGCTGGATTATACGATTAAGATCCAGGAAGCGGACACGGATATCCGTGAGACAAAGTATAACATCGGTCTTAAGGAAAAAGAGATCGAAAGCCTGGAGAAATCCACGCAGAACCTCGATGTCACAGCGCCCTTTGACGGGCGGATTGAACTCGCCGGCGTTGCGGACGCGCCGTCCGCGGGAACTACATTCAGCGGCGGGGATGAGGAAGACGGCGGCCTGGATAATCTCGACGTGGACGATGAGGGGACGGGAGAGACCTTCATACGTCTGGTGGAGACGGACAATTACCGTGTTAAGGGAACGATTAACGAAACCAATATTGATCAGATCCATGCGGATATGACCATGATCATCCATTCCCGAACCGATGACACGCAGACGTGGACCGGTGTCGTTTCGACGATCGAAAGAAAGACTCCGAATACAAAAACAACCGATGACTCCTTCGGCGAGGAGACGGAGAACGATGAAATGGGTACAACATCATCCTATCCGTTCTATGTCAAGATCGATTCCCTTGAAGGGCTGATGATCGGACAGCACGTGTACATGACAGAGGATAAGGGAGACCTCTTCGCTGAGGGAGAGATCCGTTTGCCCTCAAATTTTATCAACGATGCGGACGCAGATCCTTTCGTGTGGGCCGAAAATAACGGACAGCTCGAAAAAAGAACGGTAGAGCTGGGCGATTACGATGAGAGTACCGACACATATACGGTTCTTGACGGTCTTACGATGGAGGACTATATCGCGGAGGGGTCTGATTCCTATGAAGCGGGCATGGCTGCTGTCAGAAATGATCGGGATGCCTTCCAGAAGTACATTGACAGCATCGCGGATGAAACGCCGACTACCGGCAAAAAGGGTGAAGACGAAGAAGAGGAAGAAGGAGACTTTGACGAGGAGGATATAGAAGAGGATCTTGAGGATGACTTGGAGTTCGAGGATATAGAAGAGGACTTTGGGGAGGTTGTCGGATGATTTTGGAAATGAAGGACATTAATAAAGACTATCCGATGGGGAAGTCTGTTCTTCATGTCCTGAAATCGGTGAATCTTTCTGTGAATGAAGGGGAATATGTGGCGATCATGGGACCGTCCGGATCCGGAAAATCCACCCTTATGAATATCATCGGCTGTCTGGATGTTCCGACTTCCGGCACGTATATGCTCGGGGACGCCGACATAGGGAAGCTGAATGACAATCGTCTCGCGGAGATCCGGAACCGGGACATCGGCTTTGTCTTTCAGCAGTTTAACCTGCTTCCCCGCATGACAGCGCTTGACAATGTCGCCCTTCCGCTGCTTTTTTCCGGCATTCGTAAGAAAGAGAGAAGGAAACGTGCTGCGGAAGCTCTGAAAATTGTCGGTCTCGAGGACCGCATGAAGCATACACCCGACCAGCTCTCCGGCGGACAGTGCCAGAGAGTGGCTATCGCGCGTGCGATCGTCGGGAAGCCGAAACTCCTGCTTGCGGACGAACCGACAGGCGCTCTCGATTCCGTGTCCGGCAAACAGGTAATGGAGCTCTTTGAGGAGCTGCATCAGAGCGGATCCACGATTATTATGATCACGCATGACGCCAATATAGCCAGTCATGCGGAGATTATGTACCATATTTTTGACGGCGTACTGACGGGAGGTGAATCCTGATATGAAGAAGACAGCAGGGCGGCTCCTTGCGGCCGTTCTGATCACAGCGCTGGTATTCGGAGGCATCTATGCAGGTCTTCGCTCCTACAGATCCACCTCGGTCAAGCCGGTCAAGGTTGTGCCTGTTGATTCCGTGCTTTATCCGGCGGATTACTTCATGGAGGAGGGCCAGCAGGCGTACGGGTCCGTGAGTCTGGACAGGATGCAGACGGTATATGTCAGCAGGACGCAGAACGTGAAAGAAGTGCTTGTAAAGGAGGGACAGGAGGTGAAGCGCGGGGATGTGCTTCTCAATTATGACACGACCCTTACGAGCATTCAGATCGAAAAAGCAGAAAATGAGGTGCTGCAGTTAAAACTCTCGCTCGAACGCGCCGAGGAGGATGTACGGCGCGCGGAGTCTTTGAGCCCGTCTTCCGGAGGAGACGATTACGATTCTTCGGAACCCGAGGAAAAAGAGGAAAAAGAAAAGAAATCAAAGAAGAAGAAAACGGCGAAGCCCAAGTCGGAAGAAACGCCGGTGAGAATCGGCGGATCCGGCACAAAAAATGATCCTTATATCTATCTGTGGGGCAAAAAAGACAGCCTGACCAATGAGGAGATGCTTCTTATGTTTCTTCCGAACGATACTGAGGAGGGCAGCGATGAAGGAGAAACCGCCACGGAAGCGGTCGGCTTTATTCTCCGCGGATTGGGAATTCTGCCGCTGGATGTTTTTGGGGATGAAACAGCAGACGTGGAGGAAGGAGTGGTTACGGAAGAAGGACTGGATGAATCCGAAGAAACTGACTCCGACTCTGAAGTGACAGATGGAACAGGCGAAGTAGAGGAAGCGGATGAAGAACCGGATGAAGGGACTTCAGTGGAGGAAGGCCAGGAGGAAGCATCTGCTGACAATGGTGATGACAGCGGAGATGGTGATGCGGAACAGGGCATCGAGAGCGGTTCTTCCGAAGACGGTGAAGAGGACAGTGAGACGCAGCCGGTCGAAACACCGGAGACTTCCGCTTCCTATGTAGACCTCACCGGATGTCCGCATGAGGTCTGGGTCGTCCTTGAGACACATGAGTATGATAACCGGGACGAGGCGGTCCTTCAAAGATTCGGTCTCCACCTGATCCGCGATGAGCAGGATGTAGCCTGCATGCTGTTTGATCCGGATGGAAGTGCAGGAGATGCGGACGATACGGAACTTGATGATGACGTCGGATTTGACGAAGACGATGAGGACAGCCTGGACGTACTGGAAGACGACGACGAGGAAGATGCGGTTGATTACGACGATGGCGGGGAAGATGCAGTCGGCGATGACGAGGACGCCGTGTCCATATCCCGATATGAATCGGATGTCGACCTTGACGCTTCCTACACAAAGGAGGAGATCGAGGAAATCAGGAAGACCAAAGCCAAGGAACTCCGTGACCTCACAATCGATCTTAAGATGGCGGAGCTCAATCTGAAGGAGATGAAGGCGGAGGCCGGTGACGGATCCGTGCGCGCAAAACTGAACGGCGTTGTAAAAACGGTCCGGGATCCTTCCGAGGCATATCAGAACAACGAACCGGTCGTCACGGTATCAGGCGGCGGCGGTTATACCGTTTCTATCTCGATCAGCGAGTTGGAATATGAAAATATCAGTATTGGCCAGGAGGTGGATATCACATCTTTTGATAATGAGGATGCGGAGATCACCGGGAGCATCAAGTCGATTTCGGATTACCCGAGCCGCGCCAGCGATAACTGGTGGGGCGGAAACCCGAATGTATCCTATTACCCCTGCGTCGTGTATATAGACGGCGATGCGGAACTGAAAGAATATGATTATGTGAGTGTCAAATACGGTTCGGGAACTGTCGATGACTCCGTGTATATAGAAAAAATGTTTGTGCGCTCCGATGCAAGCGGACACTATGTATATGCCGCGGATGAGGCAGGCATTCTGCGCAAGAAGTATATCTCGACCGGCAGGCAGCCTGACAGCTCTGTCATTGAAATCCGCGGGGGGATCAGCGACGATGACTACATCGCCTTCCCTTACGGAACATCCGTTTTTGACGGGGCAAAGACACAGACAGCATCCATCGATGAGCTGTACGGATAACGGAGGAATAGAATGCTTGAGAATATATCCCTGTCTTTTCAGGGGGTCTGGAGTCATAAGCTCCGTTCATTTTTGACAATGCTCGGTATTATTATCGGGATTGCTTCCATTATTGCAATTGTCTCGATCATTAAAGGGACAAATGACCAGATCAAGGAGAATCTGATCGGTTCCGGCAATAACGTCGTGACGGTAAAAATCAAGCAGAGCGGAAGCGACTATGAGATGCAGTATTCCGGATTACCGAAAGACGTCTCCGTCATCACAGAGGATACGCGGAAGAATCTGGAGATGCTTCGCGGCGTAAAAGGTGTTTCTCTCTACCGGGAGCGCAACTATACGGATAATGTATATTACAGAAACTCCCAGTTTAACGGGCAGATTCTGGGCATCGACACGCATTACCTGGAAGTGAACGACTATTCCGTTACCCTCGGAAGAAGTTTTTCAGATTTTGACGCCAGGACTTTCCATAAGTGCGTTCTTGTGGATGCAGACACAGCGTCCTCCCTCTTTGAAGGGGAGAATCCGATCGGCAAGTCCATAGAAATTGCAAAAGAACCGTTTGTTGTCATTGGGATTGTAAAGAAGAACAGTACGTCAGAGCCGAAGATCAACACGATCGATGACTACTATACGTATGCAGGTTCCAACGGAGGCACGATTTTTATCCCGATCGACACGTGGCCCATTGTATTCCGCTACGATGAACCGCAGTCCGTCGCGGTACAGGCGGAATCAACGGACCATATGACAGAAGCGGGGAAAAATGTGGCCAAGGCACTTACGGCCCTTCAGATCCAGAGCTCTTCGAGCAAGTTTAAATACGAGGCGGACGATCTGATGAAGCGGGCGAGTGAGATGCAGCAGATGGCGAATACGACCAACATGCAGCTCGTATTCATTGCGGGAATTTCTCTTCTTGTCGGAGGAATCGGCGTCATGAACATCATGCTGGTTTCCGTCACGGAGCGTACGAGAGAAATCGGTCTGAAGAAAGCGCTCGGCGCGAAGAGACGGACGATCGCGGGACAGTTCCTGACAGAAGCTGCCGTGTTGACCAGTTTAGGCGGGATCCTGGGGGTGGCGTCGGGCATTGTCCTGTCAGGCATGGTGGCAAGGGCGGCAGACGTTCCGTCGTCCATCAGCATTCCGGCATGTATTGTCGCGGTTGCATTCTCTATGGGAATCGGAATTCTGTTCGGCCTGCTTCCGGCAATGCAGGCGTCCAAGCTGAATCCGATCGATGCCCTGCGGAGCGAGTAATCTTCAAACCAATTATTTTTTGTCAGAACAGAGACAAACATGAGAAGGGAACAACATGAAAATCAAAAAGCACCGGAATCCGGTGCTTTTTGATTTTCTAATCGGGGCAGCGGGATTTGAACCCACGACCTCTTGACCCCCAGTCAAGCGCGCTACCAAGCTACGCCATACCCCGTCACCGTCTTCCGTGTGCCCCGAAGGGGACCCGCTGATCGGCAAACATTATCATAAACAGATTTTGTCGATTTGTCAACCGATCGGACACACTTTATTCATTTGCATTTTTGTATAGATACTGCTAATATGTTCCATGATAAACCAGAATTAAAAGATATCTGATGAAATACATGTTAGGAAAGGAGCTTTCAGAGAACAGATGCAGTCAACAGTTCAGGAGATCTACGGCAGAATGCAGCAGATCTTTACTGCGGACGATATGACAATCTTCGCGATCGTTCTCGCGCTCATCTGCCTGTTTCCCGTTTTTATCTCTCTCTTTCGCGGGCGCGGCTCCGTGAGGGGAATATCATTTATTGTGTTTATTATCTATGTTTTCGGAAATCTGAGCTTTACCCTTCTCAACCGGGAAGTGATGTCCGACCAGGCGATTGTGCTCAGACCGACAAGTGACTTCCAGAACGCGTTCTATCTGGATCTGGGACTCATTGGGACAATCCGGAGACTTGTGAACGAAGGAGTCGGACCGGTACTCGAAACCATTCATATCAACAGGGGCAGAATGGCCCGCGAGGTGTTCCTCAACATTCTCCTTTATGTCCCGCTCGGCTATCTGCTGCCGTTCGTCTTTAAAAGCCTGAGGGGGCATATCCTGCTGATCACCGTCCTGGGACTTATATGCTCTTTCGCGACGGAATTTGCGCAGCTGACATACCATATCGGCTGCTTTCAGGTGGACGATATCGTCTGCAATACCATCGGGACATTGATCGGGGCCATTCTGGGGAGTGTGCTCAGTTTCATATTCCGTGTCCGGTAGGGAAACAGAAGTGTATGATCCAAAGGGGAATGAAGTAAACATCCGGGGAAACACCAACGGGTCCTTATTTCTGAACAGACTTATATGACGAAAGTACATCGGGAGTATAGAAATGGCTGGAAACAGACGAAAAAGAAAAGGCTATGCCGGGAAGATCCTGCTGACGCTGCTGGTTCTTTTGCTTGCCGCAATCACCGGGCTCTATGTATACGGCATGCGGCAGGTGGAGGGACGCTTTCTTCCGAACACAACTGTCAACGGGATGGACTACAGCGACATGACGCCCGAAGAGGCGGAGGAGCGTTTCCGCTCGACTTATACAGGGAGGACACTGCAGGTTCTGGAGATGGGAGGAGCGGCCGAAACGATCAGCTATGACGCGATCGATTACCGCTTTACAACGGGGAGCACATTCCGCGAGCTGGTAGACAGCCAGCCGTATTACAAGTGGCCGTTTGCTTTCTTCACGGCGCAGGAGATTGTCACCACGGAGGGCTTTGAGTACAGTAAAGAAAAACTGGAAGATGCGGTACATGCTCTTGCTGCGATTTCAGGGGAGGGAATACAGGATCCTGTCGATGCGCATATTGAAAGGACGAAGGAGGGATATGCCCTCGTCGATGCAGTCGACGGAAACCGCCTCGATGAAGAGAAAGTTTTTTCCCTGATTGATGCGGCCGTGAATGCCGGTGACAGTGAGGTGAATCTGGAGGCGGAAAACTGCTATCTGAAAGCGGCAGTTTATGCGGACGATCCGGGACTTGTCAGCCAGATCGATTTCATCAATAAATATCAGAATGAAGTGATTAAGATCAGTATGGAAGGAAACACCTACGTGGATCTCACGAAGGATACCTTTCTTGACTGGATGACATTTGACAACAATGAGATCACGCTCAACGAAGAAGCGCTGACGTCATATGTGTATTCCCTGGCTGACCAGTATGACACGTACAAAAAAGCCCGCCAGTTCGTGACGACAGGCGGTGATATCGTGTCTGTGGGCGGCGGCAATTACGACACGTACGGCTATGTGATGAACAGGGAGCAGACACGCGCGGCCGTTCGCAAGGCGCTTCTTTCCGGCGTGGATCAGACCATCGCGTGCACCTGGGACAAATACGGCAAAACGCGCGACCAGAGCGGGTCGGATTTCGGAAGTACATACGTGGAGATCAGTCTGGACCAGCAGCATTTGTGGTATTACAAAGAGGGAAACCTGGTTGTCGATACGCCGGTCGTCACCGGTACCGCGAACGAGAAACGGGCAACGCCGACCATGGTGACGCAGATTCTCGACAAGCGGACCAACCACAAGATGAAGGGCAGCTACGGTTCGTCCTTTGCCCGCTTCGCCATGTGGCTGACGGAGGGCGGCATCCTGATTCACGACGCCTCGTGGCGCGACGAATACGGCGGCGACATCTATCTGTATGACGGAAGCCACGGATGTGTCAATACGCCGCTTGAAGCCGTGACCCGCATCTATGAAGAGATTACCATCGGCACGCCCGTTATCATCTACGACAGGGAGAACCGGGTGCCGAATCCGCAGAACGAGGAGTATTCCGGGACGACCGATGAGACGGACGACGGAGAGATCGAGGATCCGGAGGAACTCGAGGAGTTCCTCGGAGAGATGGAGGTAATTCCGGAGGACGGTATGGGTGTGGTCGAGGAAGATGCGCCCGATAACGAGCAGGTGGGCGTCTGGGAAGATGACGAGACGTACGATGACGGGGACGAGGATGTGGAATTCTTTGATCCGGAAGACACCTTCTGATCGTTTTATGAGGCAGCGGTATTGCATCCGCACTTTTCAGTTTTCTCAATTCGGAAGAAGGAAAGACTTCCTATATTCCGATTTTGATGTATACTAAGTGTTAAGAGGAGGTACAGGTATTATGTTTATATTCCCGGTAGTATTATTGGTCTTGATTTTGTGGCTCCTGATTGCGAATATCCGTGTCGTTCCGCAGGGGCAGGCCTATGTCATTGAGACACTCGGAAAGTTCAAGTGTGTATGGGATGCGGGACTTCATTTTAAAGTGCCGTTCTTTGAGCGGGTTGCCAAGAAAGTGTCCCTCAAAGAGCAGGTTCTGGACTTCCCTCCGCAGCCGGTTATCACGAAGGATAATGTCACGATCTCAATCGACTCGGTTGTTTTCGCAAGAGTTTTCGACCCCAGACTGTATACCTACGGCGTGGAGAGCCCGATCTCCGGTCTGCAGAATCTCTCGGCCACGACACTCCGCAATATCATCGGCGAGCTTGAACTCGACCAGACCCTTACGAGCCGTGACGAGATTAACCACAAGATGGAAGCAATTCTGGATGAGGCGACGGATCCGTGGGGAATCAAGGTGACCCGTGTTGAACTTAAGAATATCACGCCTCCGAAGGAAATTGAAGAAGTCATGACAAAGCAGATGCGCGCCGAGCGTGAGAGACGGCAGACCGTCCTCGAGGCGCAGGCCCACCAGGAGGCGGTCGTCTCCAGGGCGGAGGGTGATAAACGCGCGAAGATCCTGACGGCGGAAGCGGAACGCGACGCACAGATCGCGCTGGCACAGGGCCGCGCGAGATCGATCGAGCTCGTCTATGAGGCGGAGGCGGAAGGCCTGCGGAAACTCAATTCCGCTAACGTCGGAGAATCCGTCCTAAAGCTGAAAGGTCTGGAAGCGTTAAAAGACGTCGCGGACGGACGTGCGACGAAGATCTATCTTCCTTCTGATATCGCATCTGCTGTTTCTTCTCTCGGACTTGTCGGCGAAGCACTCGGCATCGGGGATCATACACCGATTGATACGTCTCCTGCTGAGGAGAATTCGCTTCCGGCTGACGCCTGCATTCGCGGTGAAACGGGCAAGGGCGGACGTGAAGCCGCGCACACTTCCGCGCGTATTAATGCGGAGCTCTCTGCCATGGCCAGACGCAATGCTGACCGCGACGACGTCCTGTAAGAGATAAAGAAAAATCTGATCACATCAGATGCCGTGCAAGCGGCATCTTTTGCTGTGTGAAGGACTGCTGCCTGTATGCCCGGAGCCCCTTCGGCGGCAGACAGTGCGTTCTGCGCATTTCAACAAGCCTGCAGAAACCCTGCAGCACTCAAAAAATACAGCCTCAGCAGCGGAGTGCTTCCTGCTGCCTGAGCAGTAACTTGAAAGGAGCATTTTTACATGAACCGCATCAATGTCTGGAATACTTACGACCTTGCCATGCAGAAAGACTGCGATGAATTCGCAAAGGAATATATGCAGTTTCTCGACTCCTGCAAGACGGAGAGGGAGTGTGTGGACAGAGTCGTAAGCGATCTGGAGGCCGCCGGATTCCAGGAGCTGCCCCGTCTCGTGGAAGAGGGGAGAACGCTCAAACCCGGAGACAAAGTCTACAGCGTCTGGATGAATAAAACGGTCGCTGCGTTTCGCATCGGTGAAAAGCCGATAGAGGAGGGCATGAATATCATCGGGGCCCATATGGATTCCCCGCGTCTCGATGTAAAACAGAACCCGCTCTATGAAGATACGGGAATTGCCTATCTTGACACGCATTATTACGGCGGAATCAAGAAGTACCACTATGTGGCACAGCCGCTTTCCCTTCACGGCGTTGTTGTGAAGAAGAGCGGGGAGACCGTGATTGTGAATATCGGCGAGGATCCGGACGATCCCGTATTTTTTGTGTCCGATCTGCTGATCCACCTCTCTGCGGATCAGATGAAGAAGGACGGTGCCAAGGTGATCGAGGGCGAAGATCTCGACCTTGTCATCGGGTCAAGCCCCATCGTGATCGATGCTTCCTGCAGTGCCGGAAGTAAGGATAAGGAGCCGCAGAAAGCCGACGACGTGAAGAACGCCCTGCTGAAACTTCTGGAACGTGATTACGGGATCGAAGAGGAAGACTTTGAATCTGCGGAACTTGAAATAGTGCCCGCGGGACACGCGAGGGAAGCGGGAATTGACCGCAGCATGATTCTTGCCTATGGACAGGATGACCGCGTCTGCGCTTATCCCACGCTGCGCGCATTTCTTGACGGGGACGACCCGTCCCGCACAGCTGTGTGTCTCCTTGTCGACAAGGAGGAGATCGGTTCTGTCGGGGCGACGGGTATTCACTCCCGCTTTTTTGAGAACACGCTTGCGGAGATTATGACTCTTGCCGGCTGTTATTCGGATATAGCGATGCGGAGAACGCTGGCTAACTGCTGCATGCTGTCCTCCGATGTGAGCGCGGCATATGACCCGCTCTACGCGTCCCGCTTTGATAAGAAAAATGCAGCCATGATGGGCTGCGGCCTTTCATTCAACAAGTACACGGGCGCCCGCGGAAAATCCGGTTCGAATGACGCCAACGCCGAGTATATCGCCCATCTGCGCTCGATCTTCTGCGAGGCGGATATCCGCACACAGACCTCCGAGGTCGGAAAAGTGGATGCGGGGGGAGGCGGCACGATAGCATATATCCTTGCGCTTTACGGTATGAATGTGATCGACTGCGGTGTTCCGGTTCTCAATATGCATGCGCCTTATGAGGCGGCGAGCAAAGCGGATCTCTATGAGGCGTACCGCGCGTACAGATGCTTCTTTGCGCATGCGGATTTCCGCAATTTCTGATACAATACGGAACAAAGTCCGCAAGCGGACTGCAGCACTCCTGGCCCTCATTCAAGAGGGGAGCGCTGCAGGCCGCCCTGCGGTCTGCACTTATAAAGGGGAGTAGAACGGCGGCAGCCGGAATACAGTTGCAAAGGGAGTACAATGGATTTTCATGACGCGATGATCCGGACGGAGATGCTGTTTCAGAGCCACATTCTGTCGTTCGGATATAAGGAGTATTCGCTGGAAACATACGCGGACAGATCCGCTTTCAGCTGTTGGAAGGCGAATGAGGGATGTGCGGATACCGACGAGATGCGTGCGGGGCTCAATATCGACGGGATCCTTCGAAGTGCGGACCCGTCCGAGGGAGAGACGCTTACGTACGTGCAGTATGTTCTCAATATTGCGGAACTTACCCGCCGCGCCTTTAACCAGGAGAAGGAAGCAGGCTATGATTTTGATATCCGCAATTACACGGAGCTTCTCACCAGGATCCGCGAGATTCTCAACGCGCTCCGCTATGATACCCGCTATGTAGCGTCAAAGGAATTCATCTATATTGTTCCGCACGATCCTGCGGCGGAACTCATCGAGGATCTGCCGGACAGCCCCTATGCGCCGGCGGTCACGGAATACCGCTCCGTCATGAGCCGCGGACATCTTGAAAAGAAGCGCGGACTTTTGAAATCCATGGGGGAGATCATTGAATCCTATCCGGATAATCTTGACGCCGAAAACGCTGTTCTCTACAGCCGGATTGAGTTCCTTCTGAACCACGCGCACATCCGGGAAGACAACTGCAGCGGTGAGGAACGGATCGAGACGATCTCCCGCATGTCTCCGGACGAGCTGGAAAACTGGTATGATGAAACCTATCAGCTCCTTGTACTGCGGATTCTTTCTGAGATGAACCGGGACAGACTCCAAAGAGTGGACGCCCTCGCTTCAGAGATGGGAATCGGCATCGATGCGATGACGCGGGAGGAACTTGACCGCCTGCTTGAAGGAACGCCGGAGGAAACGGACGGGGAGGCCAAAGAGCCGGACTTTGAGGAGGGTGAGAACGGACTTTTTCCGTCAGACCAAAGTTCCGCGGCAACTGAGTCCGTCTCCGGGGACATCAGGCAGGGGTATGATTTTGAGGAAGAAAGTGACGGCGTGGAACGCACGGGAAGACATACGGTCAGAAATGTTGTCATTGCGCTCATTCTGGCGGATCTTCTGTTTGTCGGCTTTATTCTGTTTTACTTTTCACTGCACGGGTAACCGCCAATTCGCGTATTCCCGATCAAAGGTACCAGAAACGCATGAAAGATAACTCCGGGAAGAAATATGCATATACTGCGTTTTTGCTGAGTTTTGCTGCCGCAGTCCTGTCTTTTGGATGGTTCATTCTCGCGCACGGCGGTCTCTTTACTGTAGCCGGGGACTTTAATGTCCAGCAGATTCCGTTTGCGATGCACGCACAGGACGCCATAAAAAGCGGCAATGTCATCTGGGACTGGTCGCTTGATCTCGGTTCCAATTTCATCGGGGGAATGGCATTTTACGTTCTGGGCAATCCTTCCTTCTGGCTGTCTCTTCTGGTGCCTTCCCGGTGGTTCATGTATGTCGTCGGGTGGATCTATGTTCTGAAATACGCCATGGCCGGGCTGACCTCGTATCTTTGGATCAGCCGGTTTGTTAAGGACCGCAGGTACGCGCTCCCTGCGTCATTGATGTATGCCTTCTCAGGGTTTATGAGCACCAATCTCCTGTTTTATCATTTTCACGATGTCGTCGTTCTCTTCCCTTTGATGCTTCTTGCTGTTGATCTGGCGATGGAAGAGGGGCGGTACGGCTTCCTGATTCCGGCGACAGCTCTCAATGCCCTGGTCAATTATTTCTTCCTTCCCGGGGAAATTATCTTTTTGGCGGCGTATTTTTTCCTTCGCTACGGATATGGAAATATGGCGGAGAGTGTTCGGAAACTGCCCCGGCTTCTGTTTGAGGGGCTGGTCGGCGGACTTCTTTCCGCAGCTCTTCTGCTGCCGGCGGCTGTATTTACCATGTCCAATCCCAGAGTAAAATTTGACTATACGGGGAGCAATTCGCTGGTTTTTACGGCGGAAAGATACCTCTTCATTTTAAAGGGAATGATTTTTCCCGGAGAAGTGATGTCGAATCAAAGCGCTGTGATTGAGAGGAATTTTTCGTCCTGTGCCGCTTATATACCCATGGCGGGGATGATTTTTGTGATCGCGTTTATCTGCCTTCACAAGAAACACTGGATCACGCGCATGCTTGTTTTCTGCCTGATCATGGCCGCGGTTCCAATCCTGAATGCGTCGTTTTCGCTTTTCGCGGGGCTGTACCACAGGTGGTATTATATGCCTGTTCTTTTATTTGCTCTCGCAGGGGCACTTGTCCTTGAGCAGATCGACGAAGAGGCGGAAACGGAAGAGAGCGAAACAGATCCGGGCGGCGATCCGTACATCATGGAATCCGCACCTTCTTACCGCGCCTGCAGCACGGGGACGGTCATATGGGGACTCCTTACGGTGTTCTTTATTGCGTATCTGCTGTTTGTTCCCTGGAGTGCCTCCGAACCCAGTAAAGTTTATGATATGGAGCTCTTTGCCGTGTGGTGCTGTACCAGTGCGCTCGGAACGATCCTGACATGGCTGATCCTGCTTGGCGGCCGCAGGCGGAGATATCTGTATTTCCTTGCGGGCATATTTCTGTTCTCTGTCGGTACGACAGCGGCGGCCATCGCGCTCTACAACAAGGCGAACGGCGAGAGCGCGGAGACCCTCCATGAGAGGATCGAACTGTCCCGGACGTTTCCGGACCCGTCTCCTTCCTACCGTTACGGCAACAGGGACAATCCGGAGACGCTGACGCACGGGTATCCCTCTACGGCGAATTTCTGCAGTACGGTGTCCGGTTCTATTTTCCGTTTTTATGAGGCTCTCGGGCTGAAGAGGGATGTGAAGTCCCCTGAAGCTCCGGATGGCATGCTGCATCTGATCTCCGCCAGATACTATTACTCGAAAGGGGCGGCCGAAGATCACGGAATGCTGTATGATACCTGGCCCGGGGAGAATTATACGTATTATATTTATGAGGACGCATCGGTTCCGCCGATCGGCTATACCTATGACACTTATATTACCGCTTCCGAATTCTCTGAGACAAATGAAAAGGCAAGAGCTGTGCTCATGTTCAAGACACTCGTTGTCCCGGATGCATGCGAAGAGGAAGTCAGCAGGGTCCTGCGGCATTATGAACCGGAACGGGACGGCGACGCGAGTGCGGAGCATCTCCGCGACATCGGAGCTGCGCATATCCGGGAGAGCGCGGAGGACCCGGTCCGGACGTCCTCTTCCTACGAGGTATCGATCCGGGCGGACGCGGAAAAATACGCCTTTTTCTCCATACCGAATGACGACGGCTGGACGGCGTACGTCGATGGTGATCCGGCGGAAATTCTTGATATCAACGGAATGATGGCGGTGCGGATTAAAAAAGGGGAGAACCGGATCCTGTTTCAATATCAGGTGCCGGGACTTAAGGAAGGCATTTCGCTGTCGGTGCTCGGACTTGCCGTCTGGGCCGTCTATGCGGTAATTTCCGTTAAGAGAAGAAAACGTATGATCCGCCGGACAGATGGAGACGGCACAGAGACGCCGAAGGATGAAGGAGACGGAGATCTCCGAGATGATTTGGATTAACCGTCCTCCGAAAAGATGATGCAGACAAATTCCTATTTTGTTATAATACAGTCAGTTAATAGATAATATTTTGACGGCCCCGGGTGCCCCGCTGCCGGGGATGCAGGATGAACAGCTGCAGACCTTTTGCACGCAGGAAGCCCACGCGGCAGAAATATATAAGGAGCATATATGATTGAAGCGATCGGTGTCACATACAGAGTCGGAAAAAAAGCCCTGTTTGAGGATGTCAACATTAAGTTTACCCCGGGAAACTGCTACGGTCTGATCGGTGCGAACGGGGCGGGAAAGTCCACATTTCTCAAGATTCTGTCCGGACGCCTCGAAACGACGAACGGCCGGATTGCGATCACGCCCGGCGAACGGATTTCGTTCCTTGAGCAGGACCATTTTAAATATGACCAGTACGAGGTCCTCGACGCGGTGATTTTGGGAAACCCCCGTCTCTATGAAGTTATGAAAGAGAAGGAGGCGATCTATCTCAAGGAGGACTTTTCGGACGAGGACGGCATCCGTGCCTCCGAGCTCGAGGGCGAGTTCGCGGAGATGAACGGGTGGGAGGCCGAAGCGGACGCGGAATCCCTGCTGAACGGACTAGGCATAGAGGAGGAGCTGCATCACAAAGTGATGGGGACACTGGAAGGCCCGCAGAAGGTGAAAGTCCTTCTCGCGCAGGCTCTTTTCGGCAACCCCGATATTCTTCTTCTCGACGAGCCCACGAACCATCTGGATCTGGAGGCGATCGACTGGCTCGAGGAATTCCTGATCGGATTCCAGAATACGGTGATCGTTGTTTCCCATGACCGCTATTTCCTCAACAAGGTCTGCACGCAGACAGCGGATATTGACTACGGCAAGATCCGCCTCTTCGCGGGAAATTACGATTTCTGGTTTGAGTCCTCCCAGCTTCTTGTGCGGCAGATGAAGGAACAGAACCGTAAGAAGGAGGAGCAGATCAAGGAACTCAAGGAATTCATCGCGCGTTTCTCGGCAAATGCGTCCAAGTCCAAGCAGGCGACCTCCAGAAAGAGGGCGCTCGAGAAGATCGAGCTGACGACCATGGTTCCCTCGAGCAGGAAATACCCGTATATTGATTTCCGCCCGAACCGGGAGATCGGCAATGATGTTCTCTATGTGGAGCATCTGTCCAAAACCATCGACGGGGAAGTCATCTTTAAAGATCTGAATTTCATGATCGGGAGAACCGACAAGGTGTCCTTCGTCGGAGGCAATGAGAGAGCCAAGACGACGCTGTTCGAGATTCTTTCCGGGCGCATGGAACCGGATGAAGGGTATTATAAGTGGGGCATTACGACGTCCCAGGCATATTTTCCGGCGGACTACAATGATGAGTTCGACAACGACCTGACGATCGCCGACTGGCTGACCCAGTACTCCGAGAACAAGGATACGACATATGTGCGCTCCTTCCTTGGACGCATGCTGTTTGCCGGAGAGGACGGCATCAAGCGCGTGCGGGTGCTCTCAGGCGGAGAAAAAGTCCGCTGTCTGCTCGCAAAGATGATGATTTCGGGCGCGAACGTCCTGATTTTTGATGAGCCGACCAACCATCTGGATATGGAAGCGATCACGGCACTTAACAACGGCATGATCAAATATCCCGGCGTGATCCTCTTCACGTCGCGGGACCATCAGATCACCCAGACGACGGCGAACCGGATTATGGAATTTATGCCCGACGGCACACTGATCGATAAAGTCGGAACCTATGATGAATACCTGGCCAGTGACGCTATGGCGAAGAAGCGCCAGGTATATGTGGCAGCGGAGGATCAGGAGGAAGATGACTGACGCAGTCAGGATCCCGCTTGCCATCGCGGGAGAACTTCTGCTCTATCTTATGATCGGTGGACTCGTGCCGCTCCACAAAAGACCTGAAAAGTATTCCCTTTGTGAGACCGCCTGCGCGGGGTATCTGATCTACACTGCGATCTTTGAGGTCGCAGTGTTTGTTGTGCTTCTGATAAACTGCCCTCTGCGTTTCTTTGCCCAGATCTGGGTGACGGCAGTTTCCGTCCTTCTGGCGCTGTCGCTTGTGTTTTTTTCCGGGAGACAGCTGACCGGCATGGATTATGGCCTGCGCGCGAACGGGATCAGCCCTGCCGCTGTCGCCTTCGCATTCAGTGCCGGCGCATTCGGTATCTTCGCCATGATCCTTCCTGTCGGAACGGATCCCTCATGGACAATCGCCTCCATGACACAGGATCTCTTTCACGATTCGGTGGGACGCTTCGCCGCCGGGACGGGGGAAGCTCTGACGGCTGTGCCGGCGGGAGACTTCCTTGCGAAGGGATATGTGCACGATGAGATAATCTGCCTTATCACCGGTCTTCATCCCCTGACGGAGATGCGTGTGGTGCGCACTGCAGTGACCGTGCTTCTGTCCGTTATGATTCTCTACCGCTGCTTTTTCCGCCTGTTTGAGGAAAACCGGGCGAAAGCGGCGGGGGCAGGCATCCTGTATCTTCTGCTCAGCGTTCTCTTCCAGACATCCCTTTCACCGTCCGGTCTGCTTCTATCTGCAGGATGGACGGGCAATGCTGCATTTTGCAATATTATTCTGCCGTCGCTTCTTCTTCTCGCTTTGATCCTTCTTGAAGAGAGGGGCAGAGTCCGGCCTTATATTCTTCTCGCGGCACTTGGCATAGCTGCGGTATCCATGTCGCAGCAGGCGATCTTTCTGACCCCGGTTGCCATGACGGCATGCCTCCTGACGATCTTTGTGATACGAAGGGATCTGCTTGGGATTTTTAAACTCATCCTTTTGCTTGCTGTGCCGGCTGCCGCACTTCTTATGTGCCTGATCCTGCCTGTTGTGGCAATCGGTTAGGGGGTGCTTATGGGCTCTATGCTGAATGAAAACGGTATTCTGTCGGGGCTGGGAAGAGCAGTACACCATTATCAGGGAAGAAGTTTGTTCCTTTTTATGGGATTTATTATGCTGCTCCTTCTCTCTGTGCGCCGCGGCCGGAAGAACCGGGTGCTGTTTACCTATCCCTTTATTCTGGAAGCGCTCCTGCTTTTCAATCCTCTTACGGCTCGTTTTCTGTCAGGAGAGGCGGAAGAAGTGACGGCCGGGATGGCGTACTATTTCTGGCTGTTTCCGGCTGTTCTGCTGCTCGCATACGGCACGGTTTCCCTCATGGCGGAGCTTCAGAAGCTCAGCATGAAGATTCCGCTGCTTCTGGCGGTTCTGCTTCTGTCATTTCTGACCTGCGTCCCGCCGCTGAGCGCTTACTCCAAAATATCGCTTCCCGCGAATATAAAAAAGGCGGACCCGGAACTGCTTTCGATCTCGGAATATCTGGACGCGCATACATCGGAAGACCGGTACCGGGTTGTGTTTGAGAGGGGCAGGCAGGCGATGGAGGCGGGAGAGCTGAATGCCCGTATGGTGCCGGAACCGTTTCTTCTCGATGCCGGCCGGAAGATGGACGGGAAGGCGGTCGAGGAGCGGCTTGCAAAACTGAAGGGCGCGTATATTGTCTGCGATTCGCACGGAGAGCTGTCCGGTTATCTTTTTGCGCTCCGGATTACCAGAGTCGCGCATACTCCCTACAGTTCCGTGTATTACATACCGTGATCCCGGACCCGGGGCTGCCCTGCAGGAATGCTTCCTTTTTCAGGTCCAGCAGGGCCGCGGTTCTTTTCAAATACAATGTTTGTGTTAATGGACAAGCAGGTGTTTGAGTGTTATACTTATTTTTGTCTGAAATAAATCACATATTTTACAGGCATCATGCTCATCAAGAGTATTATTATAACAAGGAGGTTATGCAACATGGCGAAAAGAACAATGTTAACCATGGATGGCAACGAGGCTGCTGCGCACGCTTCGTACGCTTTTACGGAAGTGGCGACCATCTATCCAATTACTCCTTCCTCTGTCATGCCGGAGCATGTGGACGAATGGGCGACTGAAGGACGGAAGAATATCTTCGGTCAGGAAGTGCAGGTCACGGAGATGCAGTCCGAGGCCGGTGCGGCCGGTGCTTATCACGGATCACTGGCAGCCGGTGCCATGACGACGACATTTACTGCTTCTCAGGGCCTTCTTCTTATGATTCCGGATATCTATAAGGTCGCCGGAGAGCAGCTTCCCGGAGTCTTTGACGTTTCCGCCAGAGCTGTTGCGAGCCACGCTTTAAGTATTTTCGGAGACCATTCCGATGTCTATGCGTGCAGACAGACAGGAGCCTGCATGCTGTGCGAATCCTCAGTCCAGGAAGTTATGGACCTTACGCCGGTTGCACACCTTTCCGCTCTGAAGGGATCCCTTCCCTTCATCAATTTCTTTGACGGATTCCGCACATCCCATGAGATCCAGAAGATTGAAGCGTGGGACTATGAAGATCTGAAGGAGATGGCTGATCCGGAATACATTCAGAGATTCCGCGACAAGGCCTTAAATCCGAACCATCCCTGTGAGAGAGGTTCCGCGCAGAATCCGGATATCTTCTTCCAGGCGCGTGAAGCATCCAATCCGTATTATGATGCGATGCCGGCAATTGTCCAGGAATACATGGACAAGGTCAACGCCAAGATCGGTACAGATTACAAGCTCTTCAATTATTATGGCGCTCCGGATGCGGAGAACGTCATCATCGCCATGGGTTCTGTCTGTGAGACGATCGAAGAAACCGTCGATTATCTCATCGAAAAAGAAGGCGCCAAGGTCGGCGTGATCAAGGTCCGCCTGTACCGTCCGTTCTCCGCGAAAGCCCTCATCGATGCGATCCCGGATTCCGTCAAGGTGATCAACGTTCTCGACAGAACGAAGGAGCCGGGCGCTCTCGGCGAGCCCCTCTTCCTCGACGTCGTCGCAGCTCTGCGTGAGACGAAGTTCAAGGACGTTCCGGTTAACTGCGGACGTTACGGACTGGGTTCCAAGGACACATCCCCGGCTCAGATCAAAGCCGTATTCGAGAACGTTGATAAGAGACGCTTCACGATCGGCATCGTGGATGACGTGACGAATCTGTCCCTTCCGACCGGACCGGCGATTCTTTCCACTCCGGAAGGAACCATCAGCTGCAAGTTCTGGGGAATCGGCGCGGACGGCACTGTCGGCGCGAACAAGAACTCCATCTAGATCATCGGCGACAACACCGATATGTATGCGCAGGCTTACTTCGACTATGACTCCAAGAAGTCCGGCGGCGTGACCATGAGCCACCTGCGTTTTGGCAAGAAGCCGATCAAATCCACATATCTCATCCGCACGGCGAACTTTGTCGCATGTCACAATCCGGCATACGTGACCAAGTTCAATATGGTACAGGAGATCGTGGACGGCGGCACATTCCTTCTCAACTGCCCGTGGAGCGATGAGGAGATCGCTGAGCACCTTCCCGGCCAGATGAAGAAGTATATGGCGGAACACAACATTAAATTCTATGTCATCGATGGTGTCAAGATCGGTATCGCTGTCGGCATGGGCCCGACACGTATCAACACGATCCTTCAGTCCGCGTTCTTCAAGCTCGCGAATATCATCCCCGAGGAGCAGGCAATTGAGCTCATGAAGGATGCCGCGAAGAAGACCTACGGCAGAAAGGGTGAAGACATCGTCCAGAAGAACTGGGCCGCCATTGAAGAAGGCGCCAAGCAGGTCCGTGAGATTAAGATCCCGGCTGAATGGGCTTCCTGCGAGGATGAGGGCCTTGAGTTCAAGACTCACGAGGGTGACAGCGCGGTAGTCCGATTTGTCAATACGGTTCAGAATGCGGTCAACGCGCAGGAAGGCAACAATCTTCCGGTTTCCGCATTTACCGAGTATGTGGACGGCTCTACACCGAGCGGATCGGCTGCATTTGAGAAGCGCGGCATTGCGGTCATGGTGCCCAAGTGGGTCGCCGAGAACTGCATCCAGTGCGGCAGATGCTCCTATGTGTGCCCGCACGGCGTCGTCCGTACGTTCGCACTCTCTGAGGAAGAGGCGGCAGGAGCTCCGGAAGGCGCTCTGACACTTCCGCTTACCGGCATGGCAGGATACAAGTTCTCCATCGGCATCTCCGCTTACGACTGCACCGGCTGCGGCTCCTGCGCGGATGTCTGCCCGGGCAAGAAGGGAGCGAAAGCCCTTGTCATGGTCAATGGCGAAGAGGCAATGCCGAAGCTTCAGCCGATCTACGACTACCTTGTCGAGACACCGGAGAAGCAGGATGTAATCGATAAGTTCAAGATCAATACCGTCAAGGGCAGCCAGTTCAAGCAGCCGCTCCTTGAGTTCTCCGGCGCATGCCCGGGCTGCGGCGAGACACCTTACGCGAAGCTCATCACCCAGCTCTTCGGCGACAGAATGTACATCGCGAACGCGACGGGATGTTCCTCGATCTGGGGCAACAGCTCACCGTCCACACCGTATACGATCAACAAGAAGGGACAGGGCCCGGCATGGGACAACTCCCTCTTCGAAGACAACGCGGAATTCGGATACGGCATGGAACTCGCGCAGAAGGCGATCCGCACAGGGCTCAAGGCCCGCGTCGAGAAGCTGATCGAGGCCGGCATCGCTGTGGAAGAAGGCAAGAAGTTCCTTGACACCTTCAAGATCGGCGCAGAGAACGGCGCGGCTTCCGATGCCCTGGTCGCAGCCCTCGAAGGCATTGACAACGAGGATGCGAAGGAAATCATCGCCAAGAAAGATTTCCTGGCCAAGAAGAGCCAGTGGGTCTTCGGCGGAGACGGCTGGGCATACGATATCGGATTCGGCGGCGTGGACCATGTACTCGCTTCCGGTCATGACGTCAATGTTATGGTCTTTGACACAGAGGTTTACTCCAATACGGGCGGACAGTCCTCCAAGGCTACACCGACCGGCGCCGTCGCGCAGTTCGCCGCGGCCGGCAAGGAGACGAAGAAGAAGGATCTCGCCGGCATTGCGATGACATACGGCTATGTGTATGTCGCAAGTATCAATATCGGCGCTGATTACAACCAGGCTGTCAAGGCGATCGCAGAGGCTGAGGCTTATGACGGACCGTCCCTTATCATCGCGTACGCTCCGTGCATCAACCACGGCATCCGCAAGGGAATGGGCAAGTCCATCGAAGAGGAAGCGCTTGCCGCGAAGCATGGATATTGGGCAATCTACAGATACAACCCGGCGCTTAAGGCTGAGGGCAAGAATCCGTTTACGCTTGATTCCAAGGCTCCGACGGAAGCGTACCGTGACTTCATCATGGGCGAGATCCGTTACAGCTCCCTGATGAGAGCAAATCCGGAGCGCGCGGAGAGACTCTTCACCAAGTCCGAGGAGGAGGCGAAGGAGAGATTCGAGAAACTGCAGAAGCTCGTCGACTTCTACGCTGTCGAATAATTGATCCGCACCGTTTATTACGGGACCGCACACATTGTGTGCGGTCCTTTTTTGTGGTAGGATGGTTGGCAGTAAGCCGGAGGGCGTCTTTTGCCAGTTTGACGGGACGCTGCACGGCCATCCAAAAAGAAGCGCCGTGCCAGACTGAAATGGCCGGTGCATCGACGGCAAAAGGAGAAAATGATCTATGGATCTTCAGCGCATTAAACAACTGTCCGCTTATTCATTTATCTCATCCGAACCGCTTCCGGACATTCACGCGGAGGGGGTGATTCTGCGGCACAAAAAGAGCGGCGCGCGCATCGCGCTCATTCCCTCGGAGGATGATAATAAAGTCTTTAATATTGCCTTTCGGACGCCGCCTGCCGATTCAACCGGGGTGGCGCATATCATCGAGCACACTGTACTGTGCGGATCGGAGAATTTCCCATTAAAGGATCCGTTCGTGGAACTGGTCAAGGGCTCACTAAATACATTTTTAAACGCGATCACCTACCCGGACAAAACCATGTATCCGGTTGCCAGCACAAACGATACAGATTTCCGGAATCTGATGCATGTCTACCTTGACGCGGTCTTTTTCCCGAAGATCTATTCAAATGAGAATATTTTCCGGCAGGAAGGCTGGCATTATGAACTCAGGGACAGGGAAGAGGAACTGAAGATCAACGGCGTGGTTTATAACGAGATGAAGGGCGTTTTTTCATCCGCCGATTCCATACTGGAACGGGAGATGATGAACAGTCTGTTCCCGGACACTCCTTACGGTGTGGAGTCAGGGGGAGATCCGGAGATGATTCCGTCTCTTACATATGAAGCCTATCTGAATTTTCACAGAAGGTATTACCATCCTTCCAATTCCTACATCTTTCTTTACGGTGACGTGGATATGGAAGATACCCTGGAATTCATGGACAGAGAATATCTGTCCGGTTTTGACGCGATCAACCCGGACAGCGCGCCGGCCTTTCAGAAACCGTTTGCCTGCGGGAAGAGGGAAGAGAGAGAATATCCGGCCTCGGAAGGAGAAAATCCCGGGGAGGACAGCCTGTTTATGTGGAGCGCCGTCGCCGGCAATCCGTTTGACATGGAGGAAATGATCGCGTTCGACGTCCTGGATTACGCGCTGTTTTCGGCACCCGGGGCACCGGTGAAGCAGGCTCTCATCGATGCGGGAATCGGACAGGATGTGTACGGTGAGTACAACGACGGAATTCTGCAGCCGTATTTCAGCGTCGTCGCCAAGCAGGCCGACGCGGCGGATGCTGACCGGTTTGTTTCCGTGATCAGGGAGGTTCTGTCCGAACAGGTGAACAGCGGAATTACCCGGAAATCGCTGTATGCCGGGATCAACAGCCTGGAATTCCAGTTCCGGGAAGCGGATTTCGGGACAATCCCCAAGGGACTTATGTATATCATCGATATGCTGGATACCTGGCTTTATGATGATGAGAAACCGTTCCTGCCGCTGCACCAGCTGGATGTATTTTCCGCTCTTCGCAGGAAGGTGGAGGAAGGATATTTTGAGACGCTGATCAGCGAAAAACTGCTTCAGAATTCACACAGTGCTCTTCTGATTCTCAAACCCCGCGAAGGAATGGCGGAAGAAAGGGAGAATGCGTGGAAGGAGAAGCTGGCTGCGTATAAAAACGCGCTGAGCGAAGAAGAACTGGGACGCATTATCAAAGAAACAGAGGATCTTCTGAAGTGGCAGGACGAGGAGGACAGCGAGGAGGCGATCCTCACTGTTCCGCTGCTTCAGCGGTCGGATATCCGTAAGGAAGCCAGGAAGCTTTCCAACATTCCTTCAAAGGAGACGGTCCGCACCGCCGACGGGAAGGAGACACAGGTTCCGTTTATTCTGCACGAAGCGGACAGCAACGGCATCTTCTACGCCGAGCTTCTCTGGAATACACAGTATGTGCCGGAAGAGAAGGTCCCGTATCTCGGCCTTTTAAAAACAATTCTTTTCAGCGTAAACACAGAGCGGTTTACCTACATGGAATTAAACAATGAGATCAACGAAAAGACCGGCGGGATCAGCGCGGGGCTCAATGTGATCGATGACGCGGAGGACCCGGACCGGTACAGCGGGTATTTCGGGATTCGCGCCAAAGCCCTTTACAAGAATCTTCCCGATGCGGCGGATTTCATCGGCGAGGCGCTGTTCCGCTCAAAGCTTACCGACAGAAAAAGGATTAAGGAGATCCTGCAGCAGCAGCTTGCGCAGCTGAAGATGACGCTGCAGCAGGCCGGGCATCTGTCCGCGGCAGTCCGGGCTTCCGCGTACCGTTCACCTTCCGGCGCTTTTCAGGACAGGACGTCCGGAATCGGCTATTACCGCTTCCTGCAGGGACTTGTCGAATCTTACGATGAGATGTGCGATTCCATCTGCATGAATCTTATACAGCTGTGCGAGGAACTCTTTACGGCAGAGAATCTTCTCATCAGCATTACCGCGGAGACGGAGGCGCTCAGTCAGCTGAAGAACGGCTTTGGAAGCTGCATCAGGGTGAGCAGCAAAAATGAGGAAGCCGCCGCTGTGTCCGTTGCGCCGTATGGCAGGCTGAATGAGGCGTTCATGACGCCGGGACAGGTGCAGTTCGTCGCTGCCGCCGGCAATTTCCGGAGGAAAGAGTATGCCTTTTCCGGTGCGATGGCAGTGTTCAGGCAGATCATGTCCTTCGAATATCTGTGGCAGAATATCCGTGTCCGCGGAGGCGCGTACGGATGCTCCGCGTCTCTGAAGAGAAACGGGGACGGTGTATTTACTTCCTTCAGGGATCCGCATCTCAAAAGGACGAAGGAAATATTCCTTAAAGTGCCGGAATATCTGGCTTCATTTGACGCGAATGAAAGGGAGATGACGAAGTATATTATCGGGACCATTAATGGAATGGATGTCCCGCTTACACCGGCCCTTCTTGGCAGCATCTCTCTTCGGTCATATCTTGGCGGCGTGACGCAGGAGATGATGCAGCGCACAAGAGATGAGATTCTGTCGGTCACCCCGGAGGACATCCGCTCTCTTTCGGACGCCGTGCGTGCGGTGCTTTCCGACGACTGCTTCTGCGTTGTCGGCGGGGAGGCGGAGATTAAAAAACACAGCGGGGAGTTCCTGAACGTGGAGACGCTTCTTTAAAGGAGGGACCGGCACGGGGGTTCTTTTCGGGGACGGCGGGCACCAAACGAGCAGCGTGTCCGGACACTCCCTTCGCATAAATGCGGCGGGCCGCGGGGCCCTGCCGGTATAAGAGAGGTTGAAGAAATGGATAAAAAAGCCGGATTTGCGGCGATCATCGGAAGACCGAATGTCGGAAAATCAACTCTGATGAATCATCTCATCGGGCAGAAGATCGCGATTACATCGAACCGGCCGCAGACGACGAGAAACAGGATCCGGACAGTATACACGTCTTCCGAGGGACAGATCGTCTTTTTGGATACGCCGGGATTCCTGCGGAAGACCAGAAACCGTCTCGGAGAGTATATGAAGGAGACGTCCGCATCCTCCTTCTCCGATGCGGATGTTCTGCTGTGGCTGATTGAACCGTCCGCGTATATCGGAGAGACGGACCGGGAGATTGCAGCGAAACTGAAGGACGTGCAGACGCCGGTGATCCTGGTCATCAATAAGATCGATACGATCGGGAAAGAAAAACTGGCCGAGGTGATCCTCGCTTGGAAAGACGTGTATCCGTTTAAGGAGATTGTGCCGGTATCCGCTTTAAAGGGGCGGAATCTTACGGATCTGACGGACACGATTTTCCGCTATCTGCCGTACGGGCCGCAGTTTTATGACGAGGAGACTCTGACGGATGAGTCCATGCGGGATATCGCAAAGGAGATCATCCGGGAAAAAGCGCTGCGCCTTCTGAATGAAGAGATCCCGCACGGAATCGCCGTCGTGATCGACCGCTACAAGGTGCGGCCGGACAGCCTTGCGGAGATTGAAGCTTCAATTATCTGCGAGAGGGACAGCCACAAGGGCATCATCATCGGCAAAGGCGGCAGCATGCTGAAGAGGATCGGAAGTGAAGCCAGGCGCGATATAGAGGCTCTTGCCGGCAGCCGCGTCTATCTCAAACTGTTCGTCAAGGTCCGGAAGGACTGGCGCGACAACGAGGCGCTGCTGAGGGACTACGGGTACGAGAAGAAGTGAGACGATGAGAGAGGCTGTGGAACTTACCGGCGTCATACTGTCACATCAGCCGGTCGGGGAATTTGATAAGAGGCTTGTGATCCTCACAAGGGAGGAGGGGAAGATCACCGCCTTCGCCAGAGGTGCAAGAAGGCCGAAGAGCGCCGTGCTCGCCGCCACAAATCCGTTCGTCTTTGCAAAGTTTACCCTCTACGAGGGACGTAACGCATACACTCTCGCTTCCGCGGAAGTGGCGGAGTACTTTGACAAGCTGCCGCAGATGATTCCCGGTGTATGGTACGGGTTTTACATGCTGGAGATGGCGGATTATTTCGGGAAATGGGGCCTTCCGTCTCATGATACGGTCAATCTCCTCTTTGTGGCGTTTCGGGCGCTGCTTAAGGGGCACATGCCCCCGGATCTCATCCGAAGGGTGTTCGAGATCCGGATGCTGGTCATCAACGGGGAATATGCGCCGCCGGAGGAACCGGAAGAGATGGAACGAAGTGCTTATCACGCGCTGGTACATGCGTCACTAAGCCCGCTTTCCGGTCTCTTTTCCTTTGATCTTTCCGAACAGGCAAAGAGAGATTTCTGCGGTGCGGCGGAGACAGCTGTGCGAAAAGCCTGCGACAGGCCCTTTAAAAGTCTTGCTGTCATTGAAGAAATGGTTTAAACTAGTGGCGTTGCCAAGATACTATATGGGAGACAGAATCATGGAAAAAACAATGGATAAAATTGTAGCTCTTTGTAAAGCCCGCGGATTTATCTATCCCGGCTCCGAGATCTACGGAGGTCTTGCCAATACATGGGACTACGGGAATCTCGGCGTAGAGCTGAAAAATAATGTGAAGCGCGCGTGGTGGCAGAAGTTTGTGCAGGAGAGCCCCTATAACGTCGGTCTTGACTGCGCCATCCTGATGAACCCGCAGACCTGGGTCGCGTCAGGGCACCTCGGCAGCTTCTCCGATCCTCTCATGGACTGCAAGGAATGCCATGAAAGATTCCGCGCGGACAAACTGATTGAGGATTTTGCCTCCGCGAACGGCATCGAGCTTGAGGGTTCCGTGGACGGATGGAGCAATGAGGAGATGGAAGCGTTTGTCGAGAAGCATGCCGTCCCGTGCCCGACCTGCGGAGCGCATAATTTCACATCGATCCGTCAGTTCAACCTGATGTTCAAGACATTCCAGGGCGTCACCGAGGACGCTAAGAACACCGTGTATCTCCGCCCGGAGACCGCGCAGGGCATCTTCGTGAATTTTAAAAATGTGCAGCGCACTTCCCGCAGAAAGGTTCCTTTCGGCATCTGCCAGATCGGAAAATCCTTCCGCAATGAGATCACGCCGGGCAATTTCACTTTCCGCACGCGTGAGTTCGAGCAGATGGAACTGGAGTTCTTCTGCAAGCCGGGAACGGATCTGGAGTGGTTCGCGTACTGGAAGGATTTCATGAAGACGTGGCTTATGGGACTTGGACTCAAGGAGGAGGAAGTCCGCTTCCGTGACCATGACCAGGCGGAACTTTCCTTCTACAGCAAGGCGACGACGGACGTGGAGTTCCTCTTCCCGTTCGGCTGGGGAGAACTCTGGGGCATCGCTGACCGGACGGACTATGACCTCTCGAGGCATCAGGAGACATCCGGACAGGATATGAGCTACTTCGATGACGAGGCGAAGGAAAAATACATCCCGTATGTCATCGAGCCGTCACTTGGAGCAGATCGCATGGTTCTCGCGTTCCTCTGCAGCGCGTATGATGAGGAGGTCCTTGACGCGGAGAAGAACGATGTGCGTACCGTGCTGCATTTCCATCCGGCGCTCGCACCGGTCAAGATCGCGGTTCTGCCGCTGTCCAAGAAGCTGGCGGGTCCTGCCGAGGAGATCTACAGGACGCTTTCGAAGGACTGGAACTGTGATTATGACGACCGCGGAGCAATCGGCAAGCGCTACAGACGCGAGGACGAGATCGGCACGCCGTTCTGCATCACATATGATTTTGATTCGGAAGAGGATCATGCCGTGACGGTGCGTGACCGTGATACGATGGAGCAGGTGCGTGTTCCGATTGCGGAACTCAGAGACTATTTCCGCGACAAATTCAGTTTCTGATACGGATCTGAAAGAATGAATATTACCGGCGGGTGCATGAGTGGTGCACCCGTTTTTTTATATCATAGGAAACTTCGTTTCCTATGATATAAAAAAACACTCCGTGAGGATGCACACACCGCACATAGGAAGGCAGCAAAGCTGCCGTGCGGCGGCGCAAAAGTCCGGCAAGCTCCCCTCAAGAGTGAGGGGCGGGGGAGCTGAAGTCCGCTTGCGGACTTTATTTTTCGGATAGATAATTCCTCGGAATTCCCTGTACGATAAAAAAAGCCTCCGGCAGGATGCACACGGGCACGTATGAAGGTTGTCGCTTACGCGGACGTGCCCGGCGTATTATCACAGAACGGTTATTGCACATAATGAAACAGAATGTTATAGTTGGTTTGATGCATTTGTATATAAAAAGTGCAGAATACGGATATGTTTTCCGGCAGAAAGGAGGGGCATGGCAAAAAAATACAGCTGTAAAGTATGCGGAGCCGAGCTGTACTTCGATCCCAGCCGGGGGAAGATGCACTGTGATTACTGCGAATCAGACTTTGATCCCGCCGAATATGATTTCGTACCGGGTGAGGAGGACGGCGTGGATGAGACCATCGCGCAGGGCATCGATGAGGATACCGGAGAGGCTTCGGCGGCTGCGGAGGGACAGCAGGCTACGGATGATTCCGTATCGACAGGTGATCTGGTCGTTTACAAGTGCCCGAACTGCGGGGCGGAGGTGATCACGTCGAGCAAGACGGTCGCAACCACCTGTGTCTACTGCAACAGGGCCATTACCCTGACGGGCAATGTCGGCGGTGAATTCCGTCCGGATTATGTTCTTCCGTTTGAAAAGACCCGCGAGGACGTGGAGAGAGCTTATAAGGAACTGTGCAGAAAATCGTTCCTGACACCCCGCCTGTTTACGAGAGAGGCTACGATCAAGAAGATCAAGGGGATGTATATTCCGTACTGGCTCTACTCTTTCAAGGGAACTGTCGCTATGGATATTTATGGCGAAAAAGTGCATATTCACAGGCACGGGGACGACGAGATCACGGAGACAGCTTCCTACAACGTACAGGAAGAGGCGGAGGGACGCTTCAACAGAATTCCCGCGGATGCGATGAAAGAGATGGACAATCTCATGATGGATTCGCTGGAACCGTTCAATTTCGATAAGCTGCAGAAGTTTAATCCGGCTTATCTGTCCGGGTTTTACACACAGCAGTGGGATGAATCGTCATCGGACAACGAACCGAGAGCGAAGGCCAGGGCCAAGGAATCCCTGTCCGGTTCCGCGATGCGGCACACCGGGACATTTACTTCAACGCGGATCCGAAGCGAGCATTATGACTGGACGGAACAGAGAGTCGAACAGGCCATGCTTCCCGTCTGGATGATGTACACGGAATACAAGGGAAAGAATTATATCTTCGGAATGAACGGGCAGACCGGAAAGATTCTCGGAGAGATCCCGCAGGATCCGATGCGGCTCCTTGAAATCGGAGGAGGTATCTTCATCCTCTCCCAAATCATCATGATGATTATAAGGGTATTGGGGGTGCTGTAATATGAAACGACGAATGAGAATTACACGCCTTTCACTTCTTATGATTTTTCTGCTGGTCTTTTTCCTGCCGGTTTCCGTCTGTGCGGATGATGAGATCGTCTTTGACGATTATGTCACGGAAGGCGGGACGTCCGCTTCCGTGGAGGAGGCTATGGAGGAAGATCCTTCCGCGTCTTTCCCGGAGGCCGCAGAGACAGCCGGCGGGACGGAAGAGACGGAGACGATCATTCCGGAGGATGACACCGCAGCGGAAACAGCGGAAGAGATGCCCGCTCAGGGACCGGATACCGTCTACATTAAAGATCCCGCAGAGGCAGATGCGGAGAATACGGACGGGGACGATACGTATGTCTCCAATTCCGGAGAAGTATTTCAGATCCCCCGGGTGGACGATCCGGAAGAGCGCGTCTTTGACTATGCGGGGCTCTTCAGCAGCGGAGAGGAGAAAGCACTGCGGGGCCGGATTTCGGAGATGCAAAAGAAGAAGAAGGCGGACATCGTGATCCTGACTTCGGAGACGGTCCCGGAGGACTATTATTACGGCACTGAGACGACGATGAAATATGCGGAGCAGTTCCTGATGGATAACGGTTTCAAAGAGGATGCCCTGATTTTCATCATCGATATGAATAACCGTGTTCTATGGACTGCCGGACATGGAAAGTATGCCGCCGAAAAGTACGTAAAGTACGAGGAGAAGGTATACGACGCGGCCATGTACTGCGCAAAAAACGGGGATTATTACGGTGCTGCCAATTCGTTCCTCGACGAGACGCATAAGCTCGGAAACCGTCTCTATGCCGCAAAGCCGACGTTCCTGTCGCTTCTCTTCAGTGTGGTACTGACACTGATGTCCATATTGGGACTGGAGGCGAAACACAGCGGGGCACAGCCTTCCAAGGCGCATACGCCGGCAGTGAAGACGAACCAGTATAAAACCATCAGTCACAAAGAACAGTATCTGGGAACGAGGCGCTCCGTCCGCCATATTCCGAGAAGCACAAGCAGCGGCGGAGGCGGAGACGGCGGATTTTCCGGCGGCAGCCACTCCGGCGGCGGATTCTCCGGAGGCGGCGGCGGATTTTCCGGCGGAGGCGGAAAATTCTGACCGGAGGCTTCTCACACGGGTTTCAGGATGCGTGAACTGTACGAAGATCCGCGGCACATCAATCGAAGGTGTCTGATCATAACTGCAATGGATTCTTTCTTTTAATATTCTATCTTGAAAGGAGATTATTATGGGACTTATAAAGGTAGCGGCAAATGCGCTCGGAGCACTCGGCAATGCGGTCAACACCACCGGCAGCAGCCTCTGGGTGGAGTATTTTGAGAGCGGCGATATGTCCGGCGGAATTCTCATGAAGCGCGGCGTGAAGATTTCAACAGCCGGCTCCAAGAATACAAAAGGCGATCAGAATATTATCTCCTCCGGCTCCGGCATTGACGTGCAGGAAAACCAGTGTATGATCCTTGTGGAGAACGGGCGGATTGTTGATTTCTGTGCGGAACCCGGAAGATATACGTTCGATGCATCCGCGGCGCCGTCTCTTATGAGCGGCGACAACAAAGGCCTTAAGGCTCTTGCGGCTATGATCGGATCCCAGTTCCTGGCGGGCGGCTCCAGAACTAATACACAGCGTGTGTTCTATATCAACCTCGGAGAAATTCAGGGATTTAAGTGGGGCTCCGGAAATATTACCTTCGATCACTGGGAGAGTGATATCGCGACGGGAAAACCCGTCTGGCATATCGCGACAACGCTCCAGGGCAACGGAATGTATTCCATTCAGGTGACGGATCCCGCAAAATTCTTCTCGGTACTCGGTGCGCAGAAAGCCGGCGCTGACGGGAATGGACTGATCACAAAAGATGACATTGAGCCGCAGATCAAGACGGAGGCGATTGCGGCGATCCGGCAGGGCGTGGGCCAGATGTCCAAACTCCATATCCCGTACACGGAGATCGCGGCAAATGAATTCCAGCTCACGAAGGACGTCGACGCGATTCTCGACGCGTCCTGGCAGGAGACGCGCGGTATCTCCATCTTCCGCATTGCGATCGGTATGATGGACGCGGATCCGAACAGCAAGCAGAAGATCGAGAAGTATCAGGAGACGAAGGGCTACACCGATCCGTCCATGCTCGGAGCAGCCATGGGACTGGGACAGACGGAGGCGATGCAGACAGCGGCAGGCAATACGGCCGGTGCCGTTACCGGATTTGCCGGGGTCGGCATGATGGGAGGCCTCGGAAGCGGACAGGCCAATATCGCCGGTCTCATGCAGCAGGGCCAGGCACAGCAGGCGCAGACGGCTCCGGCTCCGGCGCAGCAGGCGGCGGGCTGGACGTGCACGTCCTGCGGCGCTGTGAACAGCGGCAATTTCTGCACAAACTGCGGCAGCCCGAAACCCGCGGCCGGCAAAGCCTGCGGCAACTGCGGCTACATGGCTCCGGATCCGGCAAATCCGCCGAAATTCTGCCCGAACTGCGGGACGAAATGGGTCTGATGAAAAAACCGCGGGCAGAACGTTACGAATAGCTCAATAGAATGAAACGGGGCCGGATGATTTCTGTCAGAAATGTCAGATTTCTCCGGCCCTATATGCTTTTACTTGATAATATGTACAGAATAGGGTACAATGTAAAACCGTGAAGTAGTACAACCATTTTACAATATGAACAGGATGGAGGTTACAACAACATCATGGGTGTTAAAAGAAATGTAATTGTCGGCCAGTCCGGCGGCCCGACCGCAGCCATCAATTCGTCCCTTGCAGGTGTTTATAAGACCGCAAAGGACAGAGGCTATAATAAAGTTTACGGAATGCTCCATGGAGTACAGGGCCTGATCGAAGAGAAGTACATTGATCTTTCCGAGCATATTACATCCGGGCTGGACTCTGAACTTCTGAAAAGAACACCGGCTTCTTATCTTGGTTCCTGCCGTTTTAAGCTTCCGGAAATTCATCAGGATCACGCTCTGTATGAGAAGATCTTCGGTATCCTCAACGATCTTGAGATTGACTGCTTCATCTATATCGGCGGCAACGACTCGATGGATACGATCAAGAAGCTCTCCGACTACGGAATGCTGACGGGCTCTGAAATCCGTTTCGTCGGCTGCCCGAAGACCATCGACAATGACCTTGCCCTCACAGATCATACGCCCGGTTACGGCTCTGCCGCCAAGTATATCGGCACATCTGTAAAGGAAGTCATCCGTGACGGCGTTTCCATGAGGAACGCGAAGGGTCTGGTTACGGTCATTGAAATCATGGGAAGAAACGCAGGCTGGCTGACGGGCGCTTCCATTCTTGCGAAGGGAGAGGACTGCGAAGGTCCGGATCTGATTTATCTGCCGGAGCTGGACTTTGACGTGGATGCATTTGTTGAAAAATGCAGGTCGCTCCTTGAGAAGAAGAATGCCATTGTTGCCTGTGTTTCCGAAGGTATTCACACCGCGGACGGCAAATTCATTATGGAGCTTGGGAACAATACTGATTTTGTCGATTCATTCGGCCACAAGCAGCTTACGGGAACATCCCGCGTACTGTGCGACATTCTCTCCGAGAGAATCGGATGCAAGTGCCGCTCCATCGAGTTCTCCACACTGCAGAGATCGGCGAGCCACTGCGCGTCCAGAATTGATATCAACGAGGCCTTTGAAGTCGGCGGCGCAGCCATGAAGGCGGCGGATGAGGGTGACTCCGGAAAGATGGTGGTCTTCGTCCGCACATCCACGGATCCGTACGCTGCGGAGACCGAGGTCAAGGACGTTCATAAGATCGCCAATGACGAGCGTCTTGTCCCCAGAGAGTGGATTTCAGAGGACGGCACCTATGTCACACGCGAATTCGAGAATTATGTGCGTCCGCTGATTCACGGCGACCTGGCTCCGATTATGGTGGATGGTATTCCGCGCCACCTTCATAAGCCCGGCTACTATGATCTTCTTTTGTTCTGATTTATAGAAAAAATATTGTATCAGCAACTGTATGGGGACACCTGGCAGTTGCTGATGTTATTTTAAAAACAAATACGCAGTAATGGTAAATCTTATGGTATAATTGATGCATCTGTTGATCAATCAAAGTTACATAAACATCCAGGAGGAAACAGTATGGCTAAATGGGTATATCTGTTCACAGAAGGCAATGCCGATATGCGTGAATTGCTCGGCGGAAAAGGCGCCAATCTCGCCGAGATGACACATATCGGCCTTCCGGTTCCGCAGGGCTTTACGATCACGACGGAAGCCTGCACACAGTACTATGAAGACGGACGTGAGATCAATGAGGAGATCCGCGCTCAGATCAATGAGAACATTGTCAAGATGGAAGAGATCACAGGCAAGAAATTCGGCGATCTTGAGAATCCTCTCCTTGTGTCCGTTCGCTCCGGCGCCCGCGCTTCCATGCCGGGAATGATGGATACGATTCTGAATCTCGGCCTCAATGAAGATGTTGTCGAGGTCATTGCGAAAAAGTCCGGCAATCCGAGATGGGCATGGGACTGCTACAGACGTTTCATCCAGATGTATTCCGATGTTGTTATGGAAGTCGGAAAGAAATACTTTGAGGCTCTGATCGACAAGATGAAAGAAGAAAAGGGCGTCAAGCTTGACGTCGAACTCAGCGCGGATGACCTCAAGGAACTTGCCAACCAGTTCAAGGCGGAATATAAGTCCAAGATCGGACAGGACTTCCCGTCTGATCCGAAGGAACAGCTGATGGGCGCCATCAAAGCCGTCTTCCGTTCCTGGGACAACCCGCGCGCGAACGTATACCGCCGCGACAACGATATTCCGTACAGCTGGGGCACTGCGGTCAACGTACAGTCCATGGCATTCGGCAATATGGGCGATGACTGCGGAACCGGCGTTGCGTTCACGAGAAATCCGGCAACCGGTGAACCTGGCCTCTTCGGTGAGTTCCTGACGAACGCGCAGGGTGAAGACGTCGTCGCGGGCGTCCGCACACCGATGCATATCAGCGAGATGGAGCAGAAGTTCCCCGAAGCTTTCAAGGAGTTCGTGGAAGTCTGCAAGACTCTTGAAACACATTACCGTGATATGCAGGATATGGAGTTTACAGTTGAGAACGGCAAGCTCTACATGCTGCAGACAAGAAACGGCAAGCGTACCGCCAAGGCGGCCCTTAAGATCGCCTGCGATCTGGTGGATGAGGGCATGCGCACAGAGGAAGAGGCGGTTGCCATGATCGATCCGCGCAACCTTGATTCCCTTCTTCATCCGACATTCGACGCGGAAGTCCTTAAGCAGAAGACCCCGATCGCCAAGGCGCTCGGCGCCGCGCCCGGCGCTGCTTCCGGAAAGATCGTTTTCACGGCTGATGAGGCCAAGGAGTGGGCTGAGAGAGGCGAAAAAGTCGTTCTCGTCCGCCTGGAGACATCCCCTGAGGATATCGAAGGCATGAAGGCGGCACAGGGCATCCTGACAGGCCGCGGCGGAATGACAAGCCACGCGGCGGTTGTCGCCCGCGGCATGGGCTCCTGCTGCGTCTCCGGGTGCTCCGAGATGATCATCAATGAGGAGGAGAAGAAGTTCACGCTCGGCGGCAAAGAGTACCACGAGGGCGACGTCATTTCCTTCGACGGAACAACCGGCAACATCTATGACGGCGCGATCCCGACCGTCGACGCGCAGATCGCCGGCGAATTCGGAAGAATCATGGCATGGGCTGACAAGTACAGAACGCTCAAAGTCAGAACGAATGCGGATACCCCCGCTGACGCGAAGAAGGCCAGAGAACTCGGCGCGGAGGGCATCGGCCTCTGCCGTACAGAGCATATGTTCTTCGAGGGTAACAGAATCGACGCGTTCCGTGAGATGATCTGCTCCGATACGCTGGAGGAGAGAGAAGAAGCGCTTAAGAAGATCGAGCCGCTTCAGCAGAGCGACTTCGAAGGCCTCTTCGAGGCCATGGAAGGCGACCCGGTTACCATCCGTTTCCTGGATCCGCCGCTTCATGAGTTTGTTCCGACAGAGGAAGAGGATATCAAGAAGCTCGCGGATGCCAAGGGCAAGAGCGTCGAGGATATCAAGGCAATCATCAGCTCCCTGCACGAGTTCAATCCGATGATGGGTCACCGCGGACTTCGTCTGGCTGTTACCTATCCGGAGATCGCGAAGATGCAGACAGAAGCAGTCATCCGCGCTGCCATCAATGTCTCCAGGAGACATCCTGACTGGAACACGGTTCCGGAAATTATGATTCCGCTTTCCAGTGACAGTAAGGAACTCGCATATGTGAAGAAGTTCGTCGTAGAGACAGCGGACAGGATTATCGCTGAAGAAGGCTCTGACCTTAAGTATGAAGTCGGAACCATGATGGAGATCCCGAGAGCCTGCCTGACAGCGGACGAGATCGCCAAGGAAGCGGAATTCTTCTGCTTCGGCACGAACGACCTCACGCAGATGACATACGGCTTCTCGCGCGATGACGCCGGCAAGTTCCTCAATTACTATTATGACGCCAAGATCTTCGAGAATGATCCATTTGCGAAGCTGGACCAGATCGGTGTCGGCAAGCTGATGAAGATCGCGATCGAAGACGGCAAGAAGGTGCGTCCGGATATGCACTGCGGTATCTGCGGCGAGCACGGCGGCGATCCGTCCTCCATCGACTTCTGCCACAGAGTCGGTCTGGACTATGTCTCCTGCAGCCCGTTCCGCGTACCGATTGCCCGCCTTGCGGCGGCACAGTCTGCACTGGCCAACAAATAATAACAGCTTAAATCGCTGACTTTTTCAGGGCATCCGCCATATCGGCGGATGCTCTTTTCATCGGATAGGAAATTCCTCGGAATTCCCCATCCGACAAAAAGCCTCCGGCAGGATGCACACGGGCACGCAATGAGATAGTCGCTTACGCGACCGTGCCCGGCGCAAAAGTCCGGCTGCGCTCCCCTCATGAATGAGGGACGGGGGAGTTGAAGTCCGCTTGCGGACTTTATTCTATCGAAGAGATCATCCTCAGAACTCCATGTTCGAAAAAACAATCTCCGGAAGGATGGATTTTTCTGCGATATTTCAGGGATGATGATCTGTCATATGTGTGGTATAATACATCTCACTGCGGGATTCGGGTCAGCATCAGCTGACAGAATTATCTTGCTTGAAACCCGCCGTCTTAAGAAGCGGGGATCGTTCCTTACAGAGATTAAAAGGAGGCTGAGCCATGTCATGCAAGGCAGATGAAATAAGAGAACGGGTAAACAGGCTGCGTGAAGATATGACCGGGAGGGGAATCACCTGCGCGCTGATGATGTCGACAGATCCTCACGCGTCCGAATATACCGGCGATCATTTTAAGGTGACGGAATACTTCTCCGGCTGTACCAGTGACAATGCGGTTCTGGTTGTAACACAGGAGGAGGCGCGTCTTTGGACGGACGGCAGATATTTTATTTCCGCCGCGGGGGAGCTGGACGGTACAGGGATTATCCTGATGAAGTCGGGAGAAAAGGACGTCCCGAAAATCACGGAGTATCTCGGGACGTTTCTCGGTAAAGGCGCCGTCCTTGGTTTTGACGGAAATTGCGTGGATGCCGCATCCGGGCGGGAATTCCGTAAAGCGGCGGAGACGGCCGGGGCATCTGTTGAAAGCGGGTATGTTCCCGCTGAGAGGATCTGGACAGACAGGCAGCCGCTTCCCTGCCATCCTGTCTGGATTTTAAATGATGATCTCACAGGGATGTCCTGCGAGAAAAAACTCGCCGCAGTGAGGGAGGCTGTGAAACAATGCGGCGCTTCCTGCCACATGCTGTCCCGTCTGGATGATATTATGTGGCTTCTCAATATCCGCGGAGGGGACATCGAGTGCAATCCGGTCGCTTTAAGCCATCTGCTGATCGGGCCGAAAACAGCAGACCTGTTTATCCAGGAAAACGAGGTGACGGAAGCATTCCGTCAATATGCGGCGGAGAATCAGATCCGTATCCACGCTTATGAAGATGTCTATTCCTTCCTGGAGCAGTTTGCGTTTGACGGACCGATATTGGTATCCGGGAGGAATGTAAGCGACGCAATGCTGCACCTTCTGAATGAAAAAGGGGATGTGATCGACAGGCGGAGTCCGGTTGAACGGATGAAGGCTGTCAAAAATGATACGGAGATCCGCAATATCAGGAAGACTTACCTTCAGGACTCGGCCGCTTTGATCCGTTTTATCTTCCGTATGAAGAAAAAAATCGGAAAAGAAACGGTGACAGAGTACACAGCTGCACAGGAGATTAACGGCTTGCGAAGGGAGATTCCCGGATTCCTTGATTTCTCCTTTCCCACCATATCAGCGTATAACGCGAACGCAGCGATGGCGCATTACGCCGTGTCCGAGGAGACAGCGGCCGCAGTTGAACCGCAGGGATTCCTCCTGGTCGATTCGGGCGGACAGTATATGGGAGGAACGACAGACGTGACACGCACAATCGCGCTGGGGGATCTGACCGGGGAGATGCGGCGGGATTTCACGCTCGTAGCTGCGGCCAATCTGCGCCTGCTCTATACACGATTTGTGAAGGGAACAACCGGGGCGCAGCTTGATATAATCCCGAGATATGTACTCTATCGTTACGGTATGAACTATAATCACGGTACAGGCCATGGCGTGGGATATATTCTGAATGTTCACGAAGGCCCACAGAGGATCGGTCCTCCTTCAGCCGACGGCTGCGACACGCCTTTTGAGGCGGGAATGGTCACATCCGATGAGCCCGGGATCTACAGGGAGAATGCGTACGGAATCCGTACGGAGACCATCGTTCTGTGTGTGAATGATGAGGAGACCTCGTTTGGGAGCTTTTTAAAATTTGAGCCTCTGACATATGTGCCGATTGACCGCAGTGCCCTTGACCTTTCATATATGGAACCATCTGACATAAGAATGTTAAACGACTATCACGCCAAAGTGCGGGAGAAAATGATGCCTTACATGGCAGATGACGAGGAACGGGAATGGCTTTTGGAGGCGACAGCAGAGGTTTTTGCGTCATGAAGCAGGGAAGTGGTGAATCGGAAAAGACGGAAAAGAGAAAACAATCCGGCGCTCATTACGCGGCGGCGGGTTCGCCGGCTGCATTCTGCGCGTGGTGTTTCATTACACTTCTGTGCTCTTTGGTGAGCTTTTACGAAATAGAGTGGATTAATAACCTCTATCTCCATAAGATGGCCATTCGGTATCATCTTCTGGGAATTGCGATTACGTTTGTACTTTATCTGGTTTTAATTCTGCTTTTTAACTCCCCGCGCATCGGACTGATCGCGGGGCAGATTGTGTTTCTTCTTTGGGGCTGTACCAATTATTTTGTCCAGGAGTTCCGGGGTATCCCCTTTCAGTGGATTGACTTCGGGTCCCTCGGTGTCGCCTTTTCCGTATCCGGCAACTACCGCTATGAACTGAGCCGCCCGATGTGGATGTCGATTGCCTGTTCCGCAGTGATAGTGATCGCGCTGCTTGCGTCAAAGGTCCGCGGCGTAAAGAGAGGAGCTGCCGGCCATATCCTGACCAGGGCTGCCGGCGCGGTGCTGCTCATCTGCTTTTACGGACTTATTTTTAAAACCGATTTCCTTGCTTCGCAGGGTGTGTGGCTGCGGGACTGGCAGCCCTGGTATACATACCGCCTGTTCGGCATGGAGACCGGCTTTCTGGCATTTGCGAAAGCCTCTTTCCCGAGCGCGCCGGACGGGTTTTCCGAGGGGCGCGTAAAAGAGGTGATCGCCGCTGCGGAAGGTTCTGATCCGGCCGGATTTAACGAAACGGAGCCTCCGGAGAATCTGATTGTCGTCATGAACGAAAGTTTTTCGGATCTGTCAATTTACCCCGGTTTTTCCTGCAGCAAATCCATCCTGACCAATTTCAATTCCCTTGAAGAGGAGACGATCAGCGGAAAACTGCTGGTTTCGGTGAAAGGCGGCACGACCGCCAATACGGAATATGAGTTTCTGACCGGAAATTCGTGTGTCCTGTCCCCATCGACGGTTGTGTACAATTCTTTTATTAAGGATGATCAGTATTCACTGGTCCGCATTCTTAAGGCCTGCGGATACCGGACGCTGGCCATGCACCCTTACGGCCAGTACGGGTGGAACCGGAATGTAGTCTACCCGCGGATGGGATTTGATGCATTTCTCCATATTGACAACAGTTTCCAGGGAGCTGAAACGGTGCGCGGAATGGTGAGTGACAGGGGAGATTACGAGGAACTGATCCGCCAGGTAGAGAATAAGAAAGATGGGGAAAAGCTGTTTATCTTCAATGTGACGATGCAGAATCACAGTTCCTACAAAAATGAATCCTTTAAATCTACCGTGCAGGTAGACGGCTTTGAGGGTAAGAATAAGGGACAGGCGGAGCAGTATCTGTCGCTGATCCGGATCTCTGATCAGGCGCTCGGCGAGCTGATTTCGTACTTCGAGGAATCGGATGAGAGAACAATGATCTGCTTTTTCGGTGACCACCAGCCCGAGATCGGAGAAGATTTTTGGGAATACTGCTACGGCGGCAGGGAGGAGGACCAGAGCTTCGCGGATCAGCAGAAGGCGTTTATGACACGCTGGTTTATCTGGGCGAACTATGAGATCCCGACAGCAAAAGAGGTTCCCATGTCGGCAAACTATCTGGGCGCGTATCTCATGAAGACAGCCGGGATTCCGCTGAGCGGGTATCAGAAATTTCTGCTGCAGATGCGGGAACAGATTCCTGCCATGAATGCGTACGGGTATTTCTCTCCCGACGGGACGGCCGCGGCCTGGGGAGAGGAGGAGAATTCACCCGAAGAGCGGAAACTCCTTGACTATAAAACGCTGATTTATTCGGAACTGACGGACGGGGAGACAAGAGACAGTACTTTTTTCGGAATATCCGAAAAATAAACTGAAAAATGCAAAAATCTTGATAAAATACTAAAATCTTAAGATGTTTTACAAAAATCTTAAGGAATTGATAATTATATATTGATATAAAGCCTGCTTATCTGTTATAGTGGTAGCGTCGATTCTCGCTGCGTGTATTTTTACTTCTGCCCGTTATATTTGATACACAATACGGGAATGCGCAAAAATAGAGAAATCCGAAAGGGGGAATGCGGGTTGTTCGCTATCAACTTGATTGTTGTATCATCTGATGACGGGCTGTATCAGAGAGTACTGGAAGAACTTGGGGAAGAGAATATTTATCCTGAAATCATCAGGGGGAGCACACTGCGGGAAGCGGTATCCGTGCTTGGTATGGACCATACGCACGTGCTTCCTATGATGCCGGAAGGAGAAGAGACGGACGGAACGAATACGGATCCCGGAAATGGAAGCACTCCGGAGTCGAGTGTGCCGGGATACGCGCTGCCGGACAGAACAGATCCGGAGGAGGTTCTGAGTTATATCCGGATGTACATACGGCTCCATCTGGCAGAGCCGCTGGATCTTACGAAAGTCGCGCACGAGATCGGACTGACTTCGACGTACCTGTGTCACCTGTTCAAGAAGCATCATGGCATCTCCATGCAGAAATTCATAGAGCGGAACCGGATCGAAAAGGCCGCCTATCTTCTGGAAACGGAAAATGCAACCATCGGAGAGATCTCCGTCCGCGTCGGATTCAGGAGCAATTCCTACTTCAGCAAGATCTTCCGCGAGTATTACGGGATGACGCCTCTTAAGTACAGAAAGCACTTGAAACTGAAAGAAATTCGGAAAAAGAATATGACGGAACGTCATCAATAAACAGCCGTCACGCCGGTGCCGCGTATGTTCACGCAGGGGATCCGCGCGCATGAAGGTAAACTGCTGGAGTGAACGCGGCATCAGCGGAAGACATCTGTCAAAGACAAGAAAAGGGCACCGCGCTGCGGTGCCCTGCTTTATCGAACCGGATGGATCAAATGGTGCGTGATAATATTCAGTGAGGTGCGGAGATGGCGATGGCATTAAAACCTCTCGGTTCATATTCGGCGATCGTGTTCTCGATCCACGCGGCCAGCTTCAGATAAAAATCAATCACGACGTCAATATTCTCTTCCACGCCCTGCTCCTTAACAAATGAGGAGGCGTTCGCGTAGAGTTCCTCATATTCCTCCGGAGATACCAGAAGTTCAATCTGATACAGCTTCCTGTAGGAATTGAGGCGCGGATCGTGATAATTCTTCTTAAGGAGCCGCGCGACCTTCCGAAGCTGCTTCGCAAGCCGCGCCGCATTCTCGAAAGGCATGAGGTTCAGTTCATTCTTCCAAAGAAATTCCCCGGGATAGAATTTACGGATGATCGGGAAGACCATGCGCCTTGTATGTATGTAGCTGCAGGAGAGTTCAGCCTGTTCTTCCCAGTCCGCGTCCGCGTTCATGATCTTGTCACTTACGGGAGCAAACCAGAAACGAAGCTTTTTGCTGTGACCGTTCCTCATACGGATTTGGAACTGACCCTCTGACATGGCAATACCTCCGGTAATTGTTATGATCGATACAGCCGTCTGAACACCCGCCAGGCAGGCGGATCGGCGCCTTTATACAAACAGGGCACACTTCACGGCTGTTTCTATTTTATCCACATTGCCGGAATATTTCAATAGGGTAGAAAAGAGGTTCGGCGCAAGACGATATTATTCCATGCAGGGCTTTTTGCATACAAAAGCAGCCCCCGCCGTAGGGGCCGCTTTTTTTAAAAAGGAAGGAGTTACCGCTTTACGCGGAATATGAAAAAGAAAAAGGTTATGTGATAATCACTTGCTTTTATCAACATCTTGAGTATAAAGAAGAAAAATGTGCATAGTTTAATTAATTTGTAAACGATCCATGAACATTCATCTTTAAATTATGAACCTGCTTCCGGATCACGAAAAGAGCGGACTTGACGAATATATAAAAGAGCGATATGGTATTAAGAACGCGTGGGAAACGCCTTCAGGAGACCAGAATATGAGAGAATTTACCAAATCGTCAAAACTTGAAAATGTGCTGTATGACGTAAGAGGTCCCGTTGTGGAAGAAGCGGACCGGATGATTTCGGAGGGACGCCAGGTACTGAAACTCAATATCGGCAATCCGGCCCCGTTTGGCTTTAACGCGCCGGAAGAAGTGATCTATGACATGGCGCTCAACTTAAGGGACAGCCAGGGGTATTCAGACTCCAAGGGGATCTGGTCCGCCAGAAAGGCGATCATGCAGTACGCCCAGATCCGGAAAATCCCGAATGTCCAGATGCAGGACATTTATACAGGAAACGGCGTATCCGAGCTGATCCATCTGAGCATGCAGGCTCTTCTCGACAGCGGGGACGAAATTCTGATCCCGGCTCCCGATTATCCTCTCTGGACAGCGTGTGCGACGCTTTCCGGCGGAAAAGTCGTACACTATCTGTGCGATGAGGAGAGCGACTGGAATCCGGACCTCGAGGATATCGAGAAAAAAATTACGGATAAAACCAAGGCGATTGTCATTATTAATCCGAACAACCCGACGGGAGCGGTATATCCTGTAGACCTGCTTCTTCGGATCGCGGATATTGCCAGGCGGCATCAGCTCATCATCTTTTCTGACGAAATATATGACCGGCTGATCATGGACGGATACGAGCACACTTCAATCGCGGCTTTGGCGCCGGATCTGTTCTGCGTGACCTTCTCCGGGCTTTCAAAATCCCACATGATTGCCGGATTCAGAGTGGGCTGGATGATTCTGTCCGGCAACAAAGAAATGGCGAAGGACTACATCGAGGGAATTAAGATGCTTTCCTCCATGCGTCTTTGCTCACATGTTCCGGCGCAGTCCATCGTACAGACAGCCCTCTGGGGCAACCAGAGCGTTAAGGCCTATGTGGCGCCGGACGGAAGAGTGACAAAGCAGAGAGATTATGTCATCGATGCCATCAGCCAGATTCCCGGCCTCTCTGTTGTGAAACCGAAGGCGGCTTTTTACTGCTTCCCGAAGATCGACTGCGAGAAATTCAATATTACCGATGATATGCAGTTCGCCTACGATCTTCTGAAGAGAGAGCGGGTGCTCGTTGTTCAGGGAACCGGCTTTAACTGGCCGCAGCCGGACCATTTCAGGATCGTATATCTGCCGATGATGACAACTCTTCATGAAGCGATGGACAAGCTCAGTCATTTCTTTGCTTCGTATCAACAGAACAGAAGCTTATAAAGACGTTCCCCTGGATCGCAAAGGGTCCGGGGGACACTTTTTTGCTTCTTTTTATGTGCCGCATTTGCCAAATTACCGTATTAACACTGCATTGTACTAAAAAAAGTACAAAATGAGCCCCTTCGGGGAGCGAAAAAGGATTGTTTCAAAAAAAAGCTGGTGCTATTATTGATAAAGATTTTTGTAACCGCTCGGAAATCCGGAAATCTTTGTGAAGAGCAGACGGATTAGTCAGCCGGATGCATTCTGCACAGATGCGGGACGGGAAAGGCGCGCTTACGTCCGGAGCCGCATGAGCAGGATAGAAGCGTATTCCGTACGGGAAGGGATCCGAACTGTTACACAGGCTTTTTAAAGGAGGACAGCCCTATGTCATATGTTGATGAAGTATTAGAGAGCGTAAAGCAGAAGAATGCGTACGAGCCTGAATTCATCCAGGCCGTCACGGAGGTTCTCGAGTCCATCCGCGTCGTTGTGGATGAGAACGAGGAGAAGTACAGAAAGGCTGCTCTTCTCGAGAGAATGGTGGAGCCGGACCGTATCTTCACATTCCGCGTCCCGTGGACGGATGACAACGGAAACGTTCATGTGCAGAGAGGATACCGCATTCAGTTCAACAACGCGATCGGACCGTACAAGGGAGGCCTTCGGTTCCATCCGTCCGTCTATCAGGGCATTCTGAAGTTCCTCGGCTTCGAGCAGGTTTTCAAGAACTCCCTGACCACGCTTCCGATCGGCGGCGCCAAGGGCGGTTCCGACTTCGATCCTCACGGAAAGAGCGACAACGAAGTCATGCGTTTCTGCCAGGCGTTCATGACAGAACTTTACAAATATATCGGAGAGAATATCGATGTTCCTGCCGGTGATATCGGTGTCGGCGGAAGAGAGATCGGCTATCTCTACGGACAGTATAAGCGCATCACCAGTTCCTATGACAGCATCCTGACAGGCAAGGGCCTCACATACGGCGGCTCCCTGATCCGCACGCAGGCGACCGGATACGGGCTTCTGTACTGCGCGGACGAGATTCTCCGCATCAACGGCAAGTCCCTTAAGGACACTGTCGCGGCAGTATCCGGCGCGGGAAATGTTGCCATCTACGCCATCGAGAAAGCGGAGGAACTCGGCGCCAAGGTCGTCACCTGCTCGGATTCCACCGGCTGGATCTATGACCCCGAAGGCATCGATGTGGCGCTTCTTAAGGAAGTCAAGGAAGTGAAGCGCGCGAGACTGACCGAGTATGCGGCAGCGCGTCCGAGCGCGGAGTATCATGAGGGCAAGGGCGTCTGGAGCGTGAAGTGCGATTACGCGTTCCCGTGCGCGACACAGAATGAGCTTCTCATTGACGACGCGAAGGCTCTGGTCGCGAATGGCTGCAAAGGCGTCTTCGAAGGCGCCAATATGCCGACATCCCTTGACGCGACAAAGTACCTGATCGACAACGGCGTGATCTTCACACCCGGAAAGGCTTCGAACGCCGGCGGCGTCGCGACATCCGCTCTCGAGATGTCACAGAATGCCGAGCGTCTCTCCTGGACAGCGGAAGAAGTCGATGCCAAGCTGAAGGGGATCATGGAAGGAATCGCGCACGCGATGTCCGACGCGGCTAAGAAATACGGTGCGGAAGGCAATTATGTCGTCGGCGCGAATATCGCCGGTTTTGAGAAAGTCGCGGAAGCGATGCTCGCACAGGGCGTATATTAATCTTTACAGTCGGAATTATATTTCGGGTCAGGGGATATCCCCTGACCCGTTTTTTGAAAAGAATTAAAACAAAAAAAGGAAATCCTTTTGCGGTGCGGAACAATAAGAGTAAGGGGGAAAAATCCGTGCTTGTCAGGGTTGAACTTGAACAAAACGAACACCGGACACTCAGTGAAGCGGCGTCATACGCCGACGCTTCCGCAGGGCGTGAGCGCCCGGAAGAGGAGTGTGACATCCGCACCTGCTATATGCGTGACCGCGACCGGATCGTGCACTGCAAGTCCTTCCGCAGGCTGAAGGACAAGACGCAGGTCTTTCTCTCTCCGCAGGGCGATCACTACCGCACGCGCATGATGCACACTCTCGAGGTATCGCAGACAGCGAGGACGGTTGCCCGGTGCCTGCGCATGAACGAGGACCTGGTGGAGGCGATCGCCCTCGGTCATGACCTTGGGCACACCCCTTTCGGCCATGCCGGAGAGCGGGCTCTCAATGAGATCTGTCCATATGGATTCCGGCATTACGAGCAGAGTGTGCGCGTGGCGCAGGTGCTGGAGAAGAATGGAAAGGGACTCAATCTGACAAAAGAAGTTTTAGACGGAATCCTCAATCACGGGACAGCCCGTCACCCCGGAACGCCCGAGGGCAAGATTGTGCGGCTGTGTGACAAAATTTCGTACATTCATCACGACATGGACGACGCCATAAGGGCCGGCATCCTGAAGGAGGACGATATACCGTCCTATCTAAGGGATCTGCTCGGCCGTTCCACGAGAGAAAGACTGAATACTTTTATTCATGACATTGTTTCGAATTCTGTCGGCGGGGATATCCGCATGTCCGATGAAACGGATCGGGGTATGCATGACCTCCGGATGTTTCTGTTTGAGAACCTGTATTCCAACCGGACAGCAAAAAGTGAGGAAGAGAAAGCCGTCAGCATGCTGAAGCAGATGTATGAATACTACGTCGAGCATACCGGTCAGATGCCGGCCGAATATAACCGGCTGATCGCGGGGGGAGAAGAGCCGGAGAGAGTCGTCTGTGATTATATCTCCGGAATGACCGACCAGTACTCACTCTATATGTTTGAGGAGCGGTTTATCCCGAAATCCTGGGGGATTTGAATCCATGCGCTATACGGATGATCTCATAGAAGAGCTCATACAAAAAAACAATATTGTCGATATTATAGGGGAAAATGTGCGCCTGAAGAGGGCCGGAAGCAACTATACGGGCCTCTGCCCGTTTCACAGCGAAAAGACGCCCTCCTTCTCTGTAAGTCCATCCAAGCAGATGTATTACTGTTTCGGGTGTCACGCAGGGGGAAATGTCATCACATTTCTTATGGAATATCACAACTATACATTTCCGGAAGCTCTCCGGTATCTCGCGGAGCGTGCCGGCATCACACTCCCGGAGGAGACACTGACGGAAGCACAGAAGGCAGCCGCCAGGTGGCGGGACGAACAGCTGCTCCTTATGAAGCAGGCGGCCGGTTTTTACTACTATCAGTTAAAAAGCGAGGCCGGAGCGCCCGGCCTTGCCTATCTGAAGAAGAGAGGCCTGACGGACGAGACCATCTTGCATTTCGGTCTGGGATACGCAGACCGCTATGGCCGATCCCTGTACCGCTACCTGAAGAAAAAAGGGATCTCCGATGACGCCCTGCGGGACAGCGGTCTCATTCGGTTCGATGAAAAAAAGGGAGCGGGAGACCTTTTTTACAACCGCGTGATCTTTCCGATCATGGACAGCCGGGGGCGCGTGATCGGATTCGGCGGACGCGTGATGGGGGACGGAAAACCGAAATATCTGAATTCTCCCGAGTCGCGGCTCTTCAATAAGCGGAAGAACCTGTATGCCCTCAATTACGCCAGATCACAGCGGGTCGGCTGCATATTGCTCTGTGAGGGTTATATGGATGTCATTTCCATGCATCAGGCGGGATTTACCAATGCGGTCGCGTCGCTCGGCACCGCGCTCACTGAAGAACAGGCGCAGCTTCTTGCGCGTTTCACCAGGGAGGTGCGGATCCTTTATGACAGTGACAGTGCCGGGGTCATGGCGGCGCTGAGGGCTATCCCCATCCTGAAAGAGGCGGGAATTGAGCCGCGGATTGTGAATCTGGCCCCGTATAAGGATCCGGACGAACTGATCCGGGCAGTCGGAAAAGAGGGGATGCAGGAAAGGCTCGACAGCTCTGAGAACGCGTTTCTCTTCGAAGTGCGGCAGCTTGAGGCGAATTACACCCGCGGTGATCCCGCCTCGTGGACCGCGTTTCAAAGGGAGGCCGCGTCAAGGCTCGTCTCCACCTTCCCCGAGGAGCTGGAGCGGGACAATTATCTCGAAGCGGTATGCGGCAGATATGGATTTCCCAAAAACGAATTCCGGAAAATGATGGGGCGCATCGCTTCGGCGGGAATGCCGGCGGAAAATGCAGCGCCTCCCGGAAAAAAAAGAGGGAAAGACAGGCCGCCGGGGGATCATGTGAAAACGGAGCAGCGCATGCTGTCCTATCTTGTCAATAATCCGGCTGCGTACGCGGAGACAAAAAACCTTATCGGGCCGGAGGATTTCTTTGATCCCCTGATGAAAAGAGCGGCAGAGGAATTGTATGGACAGCTGCGGGAAGGGCATGTCAGTGCTGCGCGTCTCATTGCCGCATTTGCCGAAAGTGACGAACAGAGGACCGTTGCGTCCGCGATCGGAAGGGAGCTTATGACCGGAAGCGCGGAGGAGCGCGACCGCGCGTTTACGGACACCGTCGTGCGGATGCTGCGTTTCAGCAACGACACAAAGCTCGCGGAAGCGGACATAACGGACCTGACTGTGTACAAGGCGTATATAGAGAAGAAAAAATCCATTGAGGAGTTTGACCGCGGCAAGATGCTGCATCTCACCGGTGGAAACTTATAAATCTTACAGGGAAAAAGGAGTGATACGTACTATGGATAAAGAAGCAGCGGTATTTTCCGAGCATCTCAGTGAACTTCTGAAAACGGCGAAAATGAATAAAAACACGATCACCTATGAGGAGATCGAGACGCATTTTCATGATATCACGCTCAAGGATACGGATATCGAGAAGATCATTGAATTTCTGGAGATGAACGGCGTCGACGTCCTCAAGGCCGAGGAGGGCAAGGGCGAGGAGGAAATCCTCCTTATGACGGATGATGAGGAAGCGGTCGTGGACAGCGAGGAGATCGACCTCAGCAATATCGATCTGTCTGTTCCGGAGGGTGTCTCCCTTGAAGATCCGGTCCGGATGTATTTGAAGGAGATCGGCAAGGTCCCGCTTCTTACGGCGGACGAGGAGATTGAACTGTCCAAGCAGATGGAGCTGGGAGGAGAAGCGGGTCAGGCCGCCAGGCAGCGTCTCGCGGAGGCCAATCTGCGCCTTGTTGTCTCCATCGCCAAGCGTTACGTCGGGCGCGGCATGCTCTTTCTTGATCTAATTCAGGAAGGAAATCTGGGACTTATCAAAGCAGTTGAAAAATATGACTATCGGAAGGGCTTCAAGTTTTCCACATATGCGACCTGGTGGATTCGCCAGGCGATTACCCGCGCGATTGCGGACCAGGCGAGAACGATCCGCATCCCGGTCCATATGGTAGAGACGATCAACCGCCTGATCCGGATCCAGAGACAGCTCCTTCAGGAGCTTGGCCGCGAACCGACCCCGGAAGAAATCGCCGTCAAGATGGAAATCCCGGTCGAGAAGGTCCGGGAGATCCAGAAAGTCTCGCAGGAACCGGTGTCTCTCGAGACGCCGATCGGTGAGGAGGAGGACAGCCACCTGGGCGATTTCATTCAGGATGAAAATGTGCAGGTGCCGGCTGAAGCTGCCGCGTACACACTTCTACGGGAACAGCTGGATGAGGTGCTGGAGACCCTGACGGACCGCGAGCGGCAGGTTCTGCGTCTCCGCTTCGGGCTCGATGACGGACGCGCACGCACACTGGAAGAAGTCGGACGGGAATTCCACGTGACGCGCGAGAGGATCCGGCAGATCGAGGCGAAAGCCCTGCGGAAACTCCGCCAGCCGTCAAGAAGCAGAAAACTGCGGGATTATCTGGAATAATGAAACTGTCAAAAAGACTTGCATGCATCGCTTCCTATGTTCCTGCCGGAAGCTGCGTGCTGGACGTCGGATGTGACCACGCATTTCTTCCGATCGCACTGGTACAGAGCGGGGTGTGTCCCTTCGCCATCGCGTCGGACGTCCGCAGCGGGCCGCTGCGGGCGGCGGAGGCACATGTCGCGGAGAGAGGACTGGGGGACAGGATCCGTACCGTTCTGTGCGACGGGATCCCCGCCGATTATAAACAGATCGCCCGTTCCATGGAGAGACATCTGGGCCTTTTGGATACGCCGGTCACATTGGTCACAGCCGGCATGGGCGGTATGCTGATGCGGAGTATTCTGTCGAATGCGTCCGGACCGGCTGCATTTGACGCGTATATTGCGTCCCCGCAGAAAGACGCCCTGGCGTTCCGGAGATATATTACAGAGAACGGGCTGAGAATTGCGGATGAGGCATTCATTGCGGAGGACGGCAAGTATTATCCCGTTATCTGCGCGGTGCGGACGGATGTGCTGCAGACGCTTACGGATTTTGAAGCTCTGTACGGTCCGGTTCTTCTTAAAAAAAAGGACCCGCTTCTGACTGATTTTCTGGAAAGGCGGATGTCCGTTCTTTCCGGCATTCTGACAGATATCCCGAAAGGGCACGGCAGAAGAGAGGAACTGCTGCGGGAAATGCAGCAAATCAGAGAGTACCTGTAAAGGGGGACGCACATGAAGGTTACGGTTTTTGGAAAAGAGTGCACGGTGCCCGATAATATAAGACTGCAGGAACTTGCTTCTTCGCAGCCGGAGGGAAAATATCCCTATGTGCTGGCCAAAGTGAACGGCAAGCTGCAGGAACTGTTCCATACAGCCTGCGGCGGAGATGAGATCGAATTTCTGGATGTGACGGATGCCGCGGGTTTTGATGCCATGCGTCGGTCGGCCTCCATGCTGTTTCTTGCGGCAGCACACGACGTCCTGCAGGAGAGGGCGGATGAGATCGTGCAGCATTTTACGATCGGTTCGGGATTCTATTTCACGTTCGGAAGCGGCTGCGGGGCGCTCACGCCGGAAGTGCTGCGGGCGATCGAGGAGAGAATGCATGCGATGTGTGAACAGGGCATTCCCTTTGTGAAGCGGTCGGTCCCGACAAGGATCGCCAGACTCCTCTTTTCAAAGAGGGGAATGCCCGACAAGGAAAAATTATTCCGCACAAGAATTTCATCTTCTGTCAACATTTACAGCCTCGGGGATTATCAGGATTATTATTATGGCTATATGGTGCCGGATACCTCTGTCCTCGGTCTTTTTGAGCTGCTTCCCGAAAGAGACGGCGTGATACTGAATCTGCCGAGAAGAAAGCAGCCTGACGTGCTGCCGGAATTCCAATCCTCCGTCAAGCTGATGGACGCCCAGCTTCTGGGTGAAGCATTTTCGGAGAGGCAGGGGATCGGAACGGTGGCGGATCTCAATGAGATGATCATTCGCGGGGAGACAGCCCAGACGATTCTTGTTTCAGAGGCGCTTCAGGAGAGTCTCATCGCGGAGATCGCCAGGAAGATTGCAGAGAAGGAATCTATCCGATTTGTTATGATTGCCGGGCCTTCTTCTTCGGGAAAAACCACCTTCTCGCAGCGGCTCTGCATCCAGCTGACCGCACACGGGCTTCGTCCGCACGGCATCGGAGTGGACAATTACTTCCGCAACCGGGCGGATATGGTGCCGGGACCGGACGGCAAACTGGATTTTGAATCTCTTGCCGCGGTGGATGTGGAGGCTTTTAACCGGGATATGACGGCTCTCCTTGATGGAGAAACAGTCGATATGCCGACTTTCGACTTCATAGAGGGCAAGCGGGTTTACAAGGGCGAAAAGCTTACATTAGGAAAGGGAGACATCCTGGTTATAGAAGGAATCCACTGTCTGAATGATGATCTGAGTTCCCTTATTCCAGCGGAAAGCAAATTCCGTGTGTATATCTCCGCCCTCACACAGCTCAATATCGATGCGCACAACAGGATCCCTTCCGCGGACGGGAGACTGATCCGCCGGATTATCCGCGACTACAGGACCCGCGGCTATTCCGCCGCACAGACAATTGCGATGTGGGACTCCGTCCGGGAAGGAGAGGAGAAGTATATTTTTCCATATCAGGAAACAGCGGATGTCTTCTTCAACTCCGCACTGCCTTATGAAATCGCTGCGCTGAAGACTTATATTCAGCCGCTGCTGTTCCAGGTCGGGGAGGAGGATTCCTCCTACCTGGAGGCCAGACGGCTGCTGAAATTCCTGGATTACTTCATAGCGGTTCCGTCGGAAGGAGTGCCGACGAACTCCATTCTCCGGGAATTTATAGGAGGCGGATGTTTCCATATGTAGGGGATGCCGCATTATAGAGCGCATATTTTGTGGGTTTTGTACATTGCTATTTTCGCCGGTACATATTAAAATCGTGACGACTGTTAATACGGGCCTGGAATTAAATTAAGGAGGATATATGGCACTGCGACATCTGATGAGTCCGCTGGATTTTTCCGTCGAGGAACTGGACAGGCTGCTGGATCTGGCACTGGATATCAAAGACAACCGGGAAAAATACAGCCACGTCTGTGAAGGAAAGAAGATTGCCACGTTGTTCTATGAGCCGAGCACCCGGACACGTCTGAGCTTTGAAGCCGCGATGCTGAATCTGGGAGGAAGCGTCCTCGGCTTTCACAGCGCGGATTCATCATCCGCTGCCAAAGGGGAATCTGTCGCGGATACAATCCGCATTGTCGGCGGATACGCGGACATCGCAGCTATGCGTCATCCCAAAGAAGGTGCGCCGCTTGTCGCTTCCATGCGCTCCGTGATACCCGTAATTAATGCCGGGGACGGAGGCCATCAGCATCCAACCCAGACACTTACGGATATGCTTACAATTCGGGCAATCAAAGGACGGTTCGATCATCTGACCGTCGGACTGTGCGGGGACCTCAAATTCGGCAGAACGGTTCACTCCCTGATTTCCTGTCTCTCCCGGTACGAAGGTGTCTCGTTTGTCCTGATCTCCCCCGAGGAACTCCGTGTTCCCAGCTATGTACGGGATTCGCTCCGCGCAAAGGGAATTCCGTTCCAGGAGGTCGTAAAACTGGATGCGGATACGATGAGCGGCCTGGATGTCCTCTACATGACCCGCGTACAGAAAGAACGGTTCTTTAATGAAGCGGATTATATCCGAATGAAGGACTTTTATATTCTGGACATGGAGAAGCTGAATACGGCGCCTGCGGACATGATTGTTCTTCATCCGCTGCCCCGTGTCAATGAGATTTCCGTGGATGTGGATGATGATCCGAGAGCCTGCTATTTCAAACAGGCCGAGTACGGCGTCTATGCCAGAATGGCACTCATCTTGACGCTTCTTGGAATGACTGAAGAGTAAAGGGGGAGAATATGGGCAAGGAGAGGACGCAGGGAACTTTAAGCATCGGTGCGCTCAATGAGGGATTTGTTCTCGATCATATCGAGGCAGGTCATGCGATGACGATCTACCGCTATCTGAAACTCGGAAAGCTGGACTGTACGGTTGCCATTATTAAGAATGCCGTGTCCAACAAGATGGGACGAAAGGACATCATCAAAGTGGACTGCCCGATCGACTATCTGGATCTGGATGTTCTCGGCTTTATCGACCACAACATCACAGTGAATGTCATTAAGGACGGGGAGATCATTGAAAAGAAACGCCTTTCTCTTCCTTATCAGGTGACGAACGTCATTAAATGCAAGAACCCGCGGTGCATCACGTCCATTGAGCAGGGGCTTGACCAGATCTTTATTCTGGCGGATCCGGAGAAGGAACTCTATCGGTGCAGGTACTGTGAAGAGAAGTGGGACGGCGTGTTAAAAAAATAAAAATCCATATATAATGCAGAAGATGATGCAGTTCAACCGCAAGGATGTGTTGAACTGCCTCTTTTTATCATCAGATTCATTAAAAGATCCGCGGAAAGACGATAAGCCGGGTTCTGTCGCGTGCGGTCATCTGTCTGATCCGGCCGTTGCCGGCCGGCTTTAGCGGCTCACCTGGAACAAAGACGGGCAGCCTTGTGCGTTCCGTTTCAGCCTTGCTTCGGATGGGGCTTGCATATGCCCTCCCCTGTTGCCAGCGGAGGCGGTAGTCTCTTACACTGCCGTTTCACCCTTACCGGGCTTTTGCCCGGCGGTCATTCTCTGTTGCGCTTTCCCGAGGGTTACCCCTGCCGGACGTTATCCGGCATCCTGCCCTGTGAAGCCCGGACTTTCCTCGGCGCGCAGGGCGCGCCGCGACCGCATATCTTTCCGCGGACCGGCATTCATTTTAAGATATTTTGTATCCAAGTGCAAGTTTACTTTGTTAAAAAAAGCATCTATAATAGGTCATGTAGTCTGAGGAAACGCTGAAAGTACAGCGTTTCCCCAAGAGAGGGGTATGTGCATGGCTATAACTACCTTCGCCGCAATTGATATCGGCTCTTACAATGTCTCCATGGAGATCTTTGAACTTACCAGAAAGAACGGCCTTCGGTCTCTTACAAGAGTCCGCCAGTCGCTGGAACTGGGCAGGGATACCTTCGCCCTGAAGAGAATTTCCATGGAAAAAGTCAATGACCTTATTGAAATTCTCACAGATTACAGACGCATCATGAAAGAATATCAGGTCAGCGGATTTAGGGCCTGCGCAAAGTCCGCTCTGCGGGAAGCGAGCAACCGCTATCTGGTGGTCGACCATGTCGAGAGGGCGACGGGAATCCATATCGACGTTCTGTCCAATTCGGAGCAGCGTTTCCTCGGTTACAAATCCATCGCGTCAAAAGGTGAAGAATTCCAGCGCTTTATTGAAAAGGGGACGGCCATCGTCGATGTCGGCGGGGGCAGTGTGCAGATTTCTCTTTTTGACAAGGACGCTCTGGTCGGGACACAGAATATCATGCTCGGATCGCTGCGGATCCGCGAGCGCCTCAGTTATTTTGAGAGAGAGACCGTTCACTATGACAGTCTCGTTGAACAGCTGATCCGCAAGGACCTCCTCGGTTTCCGGAAGATGTATCTCAAGAACCGGAAGATTGACAACATTATTCTGGTCGGGGACTATTTTACCAATCTGATCTTTCAGAACCGGAGTGACATGAACAAGACGGAGACACGGGAAGAGTTCCTGGTTTGGTATGAGCACGTGTCCTCCGCTTCACCCCAGGAGATCTCGGAAGAGCTGGGAATCTCGCATGAGGTGTCCACCGTTCTCATTCCCATGGCAGTTCTCTACAGAAAACTCATTACGGAGCTGGATATTCAGACGATCTGGCTTCCGGGAATTCAGCTGACGGACGGTATCGCCTACGATTACGGTGAGAAGAAAAAAATCATCCGCTCCTCCCACGATTTTGACAAGGATATTCTGATGGCCGCCCGCGGGATCGGGAGGCGCTATGCGAGCAACCGCCCGCACTGTGAAGCCCTTATTCATGCCGCCGATGTCATATTTGATGCCATCAGGAAGAGAAGCGGACTTGGCGCCAGAGAGCGGCTGCTTCTGCGCGTCGCCTGTTACCTGCACGACTGCGGGAAATACATCAGTTTCGTGAACGTCTCCGAATGCTCCTACAACATCATTATGTCGACAGAGATCATCGGGCTGTCCGACAGGGAGAGGCGGATCATTGCCAATGTGGTGCGTTACAATACACAGAGGATCGGATACTTCGAATCCATGGGCGTCGGTGAGATTACCAGCAAAGACGATTATATGCTCATCTCCAAGCTGGTTGCCATCCTTCGGCTGGCAAACTGCCTCGATGAGAGCTATATGCAGAAAGTAAAGAATCTGACAGCCAGGATCAGTGAGGACGAACTGATTATCACGGTGGAGACAGACCGGGACTATACACTGGAACGCGGTATTTTCCGCGAAAATATTGTCTTTTTTGATGAGATCTACAACGTTAAGCCGGTTCTAAAGATGAAGGTGCTAAGATGAACGAGATACAGTCACAGGTGGATTTATCCGACAGCGGATATTATACGAACAGAGAATTATCCTGGCTGAAGTTTAACGGACGCTGCTTAAGTGAAGCGAGAGACGCGAGAATTGTTCCGCTTTTTGAGCGTCTGAAATTTCTTGCGATCACACAGTCGAACCTCGATGAATTTGTGATGGTTCGGATCGCGTCGCTCAAGGATCAGGTTCATGCCGGATACAAAGGCGTGGACATTGCCGGCATGACCCCGGACCAGCAGCTTGCTGCGCTTTCGGGCGCTGTTCATGAGTTTGTCCACGATCAGTATATGACCTGGAACCGTTCCCTTCTTCCGGGGCTTCTGAAAGCCGGTCTGCAGGTGGTCCGCGATTATTCGGTCCTGACGCAGGAGCAAAGTGAATGGCTGGACCGCTACTTCGAGGATGAGATCTACCCGGTTCTGACACCGATGGCCATGGATCCTTCGAGGCCGTTTCCGCTTGTCCGCAACAAGAGCCTCAATATCGGAGCGCTCATAGCTGCTAAGGACAAGGTCGAAAAGCTCACGAAGAAGGGAAAGAAGAAGAAAGAACTGGAGTTTGCGACTGTCCAGGTTCCGTCTGTCCTGCCCCGTGTGATCGAGCTTCCGCCGTCCGCCGACGGCAGCCGTTCGGTGATTCTTCTGGAAGAAGTCATCCGCAAGTATATAGGAATCCTGTTCCAGCATTACGATGTTGAGTGCACGTGCGCTTACCGGATCATGCGGAATGCGGACCTGACAATAGACGAGGACGAGGCGGAAGATCTTCTGCTTGAGATCCAGAAGCAGATTAAAAAAAGGCAGTGGGGGGAGGTAATCCGTCTGGAGGTGGAGGAGAGCATTGATAAGAAGCTTCTCAAGATCCTCCGGAAGGAATTTGAGATCGGTGACGACGACATTTATTCGATTCCCGGGCCGCTTGATCTGAGTTTCTGCATGAAGCTTTACGGCATGTCAGGGTTCGATGAGCTCCGCGCGCCCAAGTATACACCGGCTCCCGTGATGGCGTTTGAGAATGAGCCGGATGTATTTTCCGCCATCCGGAAAAAGGACATTCTCGTACACCACCCATATATGTCCTTTGATCCGGTTGTGGATTTTGTCAAACAGGCCGCCAGGGATCCGGATGTTCTCGCGATCAAGCAGACGCTTTACCGCGTGAGCGGCAATTCCCCGATTATCTCCGCGCTGGCACAGGCGGCTGACAACGGGAAGCAGGTGACGGTCCTTGTGGAACTGAAAGCCAGATTTGATGAGGAGCATAATATCGCATGGGCGAAGATGCTTGAAAAGTCCGGCTGCCACGTGATCTACGGTCTCATCGGCCTCAAGGTCCACAGCAAGATTACGATGGTTATCCGCCGTGAGGAGGACGGGATCCGCAGGTATGTGCACCTGGGGACCGGCAACTACAACGATTCGACTGCCAAACTGTATACCGACATGGGCATATTTACCTGTGACGCCCAGATTGGGCAGGACGCGACAGCGGTGTTCAATATGCTGTCCGGATATTCCGAACCGGACAGGTGGTATAAACTTCTGGTTGCGCCGATCTGGATGAAAGACCGCTTCCTGAGCATGATCCGGAAAGAGGCGCAGAATGCGGCGGAGGGGAAACCTGCCTTCATCCGGGCGAAGATGAATTCTCTCTGCGACCCGGTTGTCATCCGTGCTCTTTATGAGGCATCCTGCGCAGGGGTTAAGATCCAGCTTCTTGTCCGCGGAATCTGCTGCCTGAAGGCAGGAATCCCCGGTGTTTCCGAGAATATAGAAGTTCGCTCCATCGTGGGTAATTTCCTTGAACATGCGAGAATCTTCTGGTTCCACAACGGCGGAGACGAGGAGGTTTATATGGGATCCGCGGACTGGATGCCGAGAAACCTCAACCGCCGCGTCGAGATTGTATTTCCGGTGGAGCAGGAGGATATCCGCGAGGAAGTTAAGAGAATTCTTATGGTTCAGTTTGCGGATAACGTGAAGGCACACGTCCTCCTTCCCGACGGAAATTACGAGAAGATTGACAAGAGGGGCAAGCAGCTGGTGAATTCACAGGAACAGTTCTGCGAAGAGGCCTGGAAGAAGGTCCCGAAGCCGAAGAAAGTACACCGGGAACGCCGTTTTACTCCGGCGGAACCGATCCGTTCGGAAGAGTCGTAAACAAATACATTTTTCTGTTCCCGGGCGGAATGTGTCAGAAGAACTGACGCGCAGAGCGGTGAAAAGCTGTCCGATATCGGACGGATGGGAAATATCGAATAGGAGAAAGCGCGTATGAGAGAAGACGGATTTGTTCTTCATGGTCCGACCGTTTATTGTACGGACCGTAAAACCCTATGCGTAAAAGAAGACGCCTGGCTTGTATCCGTCGACGGCATTTCGCAGGGAGTGTTTGACGAACTGCCTGACGAATTCAGGGACCTTCCCGTTGAAGACCTCTGGGACAAGCTGATCCTTCCCGGCTTTACGGATCTTCACGTGCATGCGCCTCAATATCAGTTCCGCGGTCTGGGAATGGATCTTGAGCTGATTGACTGGCTCAATACGAGTACGTTTCCGGAGGAAGCGCGTTATGCGGACCCGGAATATGCGGAGCGCGCCTATGACCAGTTTGTAGAAGATCTTTACACAGGCCCGACGACCCGGGCGGCGGTTTACGCCACGGCGGATCCGGATTCGACGATAATCCTGATGGATCTTCTGGAAGAAACCGGGCTTGTCAGCTATGTCGGCAAAGTGAATATGGACCGGAACGTTCCGGACTATTATGTGGAGACAACGGAGGAGTCTCTCGCGCTTACGCGTTTCTGGCTGGATGTCGTCCGCGATGAGTGCGAATATGAGAATACGTATCCGATCCTGACGCCGCGTTTTACCCCGGCCTGTTCCCCGGAACTGCTGTCCGGACTAGGGAAACTTATGAAAGAGTACGGCGTTCCGGTGCAGTCTCATCTTTCGGAGAGTGTCAGCGAAATAGAGTGGGTGAGTGAACTGGATCCGGAATCCTCTTTCTATGGGGAGACCTATGCGAAAGCGGGACTTTTCGGTGAGAACGGTCCCTGCATTATGGCGCACTGCGTCTGGTCCCCTGAAGAAGAGACTGCTTTGATGAAGCGGAACGGCGTCTACATCGCGCACTGTCCGGAGTCCAATATGAATCTGGCTTCGGGCGTAGCTCCGGTATCCCAGTATCTCGATCAGGGGATGCATGTCGGACTGGGAAGCGATGTGGCAGCCGGCTCTTCTGCCTCCATGTTCGCCGCCATCCGCAATGCCATCACAGCTTCCAAGCTTCGGAAGTTTTTCATCGAAGGCAATACGCGTCCGCTCACATTCACGGATGCATTTTACATGGCAACACTCGGGGGCGGATCTTTCTTCGGAAAAGCAGGGAGCTTCATGAAAGGATATGAGTTTGATGCCGTGATCATCGACGACTCCTCCATCGCACCCATACTTGACCTGACTCCGGAGCAGCGTGCGGAGCGCCTCTGCTATATCGGCGACGACCGGCATGTGTGCGGAAAGATCGTCCGGGGCAGAAGACTGTATTAAAAAAACAGTCGTTAACATTTAAAGAGCTGCTGTTTCCTTCTCATGAAGCTGAGGACAGCAGGGAGATATTTATGGAATTTAAAGACACTGCGAATAAAAATGCTGAAAACCTCCAAATCCGCCTTCTCAACTGGCCGGATTCCTATTACCGGGAGATCGACCCCAAGATCCGCCTGGCACTTCTCGATGAAGCGGACAAGGCGAATCTGACGCCCGAAGACAACGAGATCAGGCGCAGGCTCCACCGGATGCGCTACTCCGGAAAGAACCTGGAGAAGGATCTGTTTATGAAAGCCTGGCTTGACATTCAGTATCTGGCCGAAGCCAGCAACGGGTTCATCTTCAAACGGAAAGACCCCGGCCGCTTCCGGAAGATCATGCAGGGAATCGGTGTCTGCAATCTTGACGACAGGCACTACAGGGGACTGATCTATCAGGAACTGGTCCATCTGGCGATGCTGTATATCACGCTGTGTGAGCAGGATCGTACGTTCAACTCATTCATGCTAGGTCTCGGACGCCTCTCGGACGCCTCTCTGTCGAAGAAGATCCGCGTGAATATAGAGAAGGTGGCGGTCGAGATACCGAAATCATATGGGTTAGCGGATGAATATACGGTATGGAGACAGGCGCTGATTGATGCATTTGACTCCGCCTGCCCTGACCTGGCGGGGACGATCAGACCTTCATAACAGCTGTGCACCTCTTGTGCCGGAGAGCCCGGCTCAAGATGCGATATATCAAATGAAACAGAGGAGATTATGAAAAATGCTTGACGGAAGAATTTACAACTTTTCAGCCGGACCATCAATGCTTCCCGAGGAGGTTCTTCTCCGCGCGCAAAAAGAGTTCATGAACTGCGAAGGATCCGGAATGTCGGTGCTTGAGATGAGCCACAGATCGAAAGTCTATGACAATATCATCTGCGAAGCTGTCAGCAATGTCAAAAAGGTCCTTAATGTGCCGGACAACTATAAAATTCTGTTCCTTCACGGAGGAGCTACCGGTATGTTCGCTGCAATCCCGATGAATCTCGGCGGCAGGAACGGAATCGCAGATTATATTATCACGGGCAACTTCGCAAAGAACGCCTGGAAAGAGGGGCAGAAGTATCTGCAGGCGGCAAATGTCGCCGCGTCTACGGAAAGCGAAACATATGTCCGCATCCCCGCACAGGAGGAGCTGGCTCTTTCACCGGATGCGGATTACGTACACGTCTGCTGGAACAATACGATCTTCGGTACGTCCTGGAAGTACATCCCGGATACCGGAGAGATTCCTCTGGTAGCCGATATGTCTTCGTCCATCATGTCTGAGCCGGTGGATGTTTCGAAATTCGGGATGATCTATGCGGGTGTTCAGAAGAATCTGGCACCCGCAGGCGCGGCACTTGTGATAGTCCGCGAAGACCTGATCGGAAACGCGATGAAAATCACGCCGAACATCTGGGATTTCAAAAAGGAAGCGGACAAGAATTCCATGCTGAATACGCCGCCGACATGGCCGATTTACTTCGTGAAACTCGTCACGGATTATCTGCTTGAACAGGGCGGCCTCTCTGAGATGAAAAAGAGGAACGAGAAGAAGGCGAAACTTCTCTATGATTATCTCGATTCCCAGGATTTCTTCAAGGCTGCGGCTGCGCCGGCTGACCGCTCCATCATGAATGTGACGTTCCGGACGGGAAATGAGGAACTGGATAAGGAATTCGTTGCCGGTCAGGCAGCGCACGGCTTCTCCAATCTGAAGGGACACCGTCTTGTCGGCGGAATGCGCGCGTCGATCTATAATGCGATGCCCATAGAAGGCGTCGAGGCGCTGATCGACTATATGAAAGAGTTTGCGGCTGCACACTGATTAAAGCAGACAGTGAACGTCGTGCATATTGCGGCGTTCACTGCCTGATGCATACGGCAGGTAGCGCGTTTTGCTGTTTTGCAGCATACAGCCCGCGCGGAAGATTATGCGGCGGAAACCGCAAAAAACAGTTGGGAGGATAAGGATATGGCAGTATTTCGACCTTTTAAGGCAGTGAGGCCCGCTCCGAAAATGGCGGCGGAAGTGGCGGCTCTTCCCTATGACGTAATGTCAAGCGCGGAGGCGCGCGAGATGGTATCCGGCCTGCCGTGGTCTTTTCTTCATGTCGACAAGGCGGAGATCGACCTTCCTCCCGCAACGGATCCTTACAGCGATATTGTGTATGAAAAAGCGAATGAGAATCTTCAGGAGATGATCAAGCGCGGCGTCCTTATCCGGGATGACGTGCCCTCCTATTTTATCTATCGGGAAATAATGGGTGACCGGAGCCAGACCGGCATTGTGGGATGCGCTTCCATTGATGACTACGAAAGAGGCGTGATCAAGAAGCATGAGAATACGGTCGCTGTGAAAGAGAAGGACCGGATCCGTCATGTGGATGCGACGGACGCCAATACCGGCGTGATTTTTCTGGCGTTCCGCGATCAGGCGGCTATTGTCAAACGCATGAAAGAGATTACGGAGGAGGAGCCGCTCTACGACTTCACATCGAATGATGTGCGCCACACGGTGTGGCAGGTTTCGGATCCGCAGACGGCTGCATTTCTCGAAAGAAGCTTTGAGAGGCTTCCCGCTCTTTATATAGCGGACGGCCATCACCGGACGGCTTCTGCGGTACGGGTGGGAGAGATGCGGAGAAAGGCTCACCCCGGTTATACCGGAGAGGAGGAATTTAATTTTTTCCTTGCGGCGGCTTTCCCGATGTCCGAACTGTCCATATGGGACTACAACCGCGTTGTGTACAGCCTGGGCGGTCTTTCCGCGGAGGAGTTCCTGAAGGCGCTGCGGAGGAATTTTGATGTGAGCCCGCTTCCGGATCCATGGGATGACACAGAAGAGGCGCTTATGATGATCCGCCCGCAGAGCCCTCATTTGATCTCCATGCTCCTTGGCTCTACCTGGTACTCCCTTAAAGCAAAACCGCAGGCGATCGATCTTTCCGATCCTGTGCGCCAGCTGGACTGCTCGATTCTGCAGGACAAGGTTCTCACGCCGATTTTGGGGATCAAAGATCCCAGAACGGACAACAGAATCGCATTTGTCGGCGGGATCCGCGGGATGCGTGCCCTCGTGCGCGCAGTCGCGGAAGGGGCGGCCTGCGCGTTTGCCATGTATCCGACCGCAATGGAAGATCTGATGAACGTCGCGGATGCGGGGCGCATCATGCCGCCGAAATCGACGTGGTTCGAACCGAAACTTCTGTCCGGTCTGTTTATTCATGAGCTGGAGGGCAGATAGATGTCGCGTCCTGTAAGACGGCGTTTTGCTGGTATTCCCGATGAATTCTGGATCGGGTTTATCATAATGGTCGGCTTATTTCTCAAGCTCTACTACGATATGGAGCTTCCCTATGACGCGGGAACGATTCGTGCCGGTGTGTGGGAGCCCATGAAAGAGGGGCTCCCGGGCGGCGGGCACATAGGAATGATGCAGTACTATTTTGAGATGCGGCGCCTTCCGGATTTTGATCCGCGGAAGGTTATGTGCGCATCGAATCCGCCGCTCTATTATATTTCCTGCGCTGTCTTTCTGCATCTGACGCACCGCCTGATGCGATGGCCGATCGGAACCGCGCTCCACGTCATTAAATGCGTAAATGTTTTTTTCGTTATGACCGGAGAAGCCGTCGCGATCGGAATTCTGCACAGGTTCGGTGTCAGGGGCAGGAAGCTTGTTGTCGGGATTCTTTTTCTTATCTTTTTTCCCCCATTTTATCATCTGTCAGCATCTCTTGACGGGAGTGCCGCTGCTTTCATGCTTATGATGGTGTCTATTGGCAGTGTTCTGTCCTGGTTCGGATCGCGCAGGTTCGCGGCGCTTCGGATGACGGCGGTATCTCTGGGACTTGCAATGATGATCTCTTACCGCAGTGCCATGGTGATTCCCGGCATCCTGATCCTCCTGATCCACGCCAAGAAAGACGGCAGAAGGAATCAGACCCCTTTAAAGAGGCAGTATCCTTTCTGTGCGGCGCAGTTTCTGGTTTTGACACTGCTGTGGCCCGTGTACCTCCTCATTCGGTTTCATGTGCCGCCGTTCTATACAGAGATGCCTAATGGCGGGGAGATCCACATATCGCTTCTCAAAAGGCTGCTCCCGATTCCCAAATTGTTTCTCGTCCGTCTGCAGTCGACGGGAAATGCATCCATCGAATACAATATATGGGCACAGACATTCAAGACGGCGATTCTCGATTTTCACGCTGTCAATATGGGCGGCGCAGGGACCAGATTCATCTGCGGGCTCGCGATTCTGATCAGCGCTGCGGTCTGTATTCTGGCGCACGCAGGGTTTATCTATATTATGTTTTCCGGGAGAATTGACCGTGTGCTCTGCCGCTTTCTCCGGGTCGGATACGGCGGCATGCTGGCAGGGTACCTGCTTGCCTGTTTTCTCTTTCCGGTAACCGGAACCATGCGGTTTCTCTATATCACACAGATCCTGATCTTTCCTGTCACCGGACTTTCTCTTTGCGGAACAGGGGGTGAATCGGATAACCTGTTTGAAAAGACCGTCACATTTATGGCGGACGGCCTTGTTTTGATTTTGGCACTTCTGACTGCATTTTTATATGGGTTTTGTTTGTAGGCAGCGAAACATGTGACTTTGCAGAGCCGCTTGACGGGCATGACGATGCGATCTGCGCCGCAGGCGGTCAGAAAAAGGAGAGACTATGGAACTCTATATCGCCGGGGGCTGCTCTGAACATGGCAGAAACTGCTTCCTTGTCAAAAAGGGAGACATGTCCTTTATCGTCGATGCTGGAAAAATGAAGGAAAAACCGGAATCGCCGTGGCCGGAACTCACAGAAAAACAGGTTCGGAAGGCAAAGTTCCTGTTTCTTACACACAGCCACGCCGACCATGCCGGTGCGGTCCGTCATCTTCTGGAGATGGGCTTTCAGGGAAAAATCGTGGCGGCCCGTGCCACGCTTTCCGATCTTCCGGCAGAAGCCGGAAAGGTGATAGCGCTGGAAGATCTGGGAAAACAGAAGGAGGAGTTCCGCTTATCCAGGAAGTTCCATGTGATGTGGGGCAGGAGCGGGCACTGCGTCGGCAGCGTGTGGTACCGGATGCGGCTCGGAAAAAAGACCATACTCTTTACAGGTGACTATGAAGAGAATTCTCTGGCTTATAAGTGCGACAAGCTGAGAGGAATGAAGGCGGATCTCGCGGTCGTTGACTGCGCTTACGGCAGTGAGGCGGAGGACAGTACGGATCATCTCTCTGAAATCAATGAGGCGATGGACCGCCTTGTTTCCCGCAAAAAACCGCTCCTGTTCCCGGTTCCTTCGCACGGCAGGGGGTTTGATGTTCTCCGTCTCCTCGCGGACCGCGGCGTAAAGGCTGTTGCGGCGGACTCCTTTATGAAGGAATATGATGAGCTGCCGGACCGCTCCCGCTGGCTTAAAAAATCCTTCCTCAGTTCCATGGAGACTCTGCAGATCACGGATATCCGCGAATTTGAGGAGGCATTTCGGAAGACAATCAAGCGAAGAGGCGCCTTTCCGGCAAAATATATGGACAGCGGGATCCTGGTTCAGGATTCACAGCTGCGCGAGAGCGAAAACAGGCAGATCGCGGAAGGGGCGTATGCGAGAGGCGGGCTCACGGTACTTACAGGCAAACAGGATCCCGCCAGTTTCGCAAGGCGGCTCTTCGACGGGGGAAAAGCGGAGTATCACAGAATCTCCGTACACCAGAACCGGGAAGAAATGATGCAGCTGCTGGCAAAAAATGAATTTCGCTATGTCATACCGTTTCATTCGAGAGAGGAGCTGCAGTTTGATGAGGAGCATATCCTTGCGCTGAAAACGGGAGATCGTGTTAAGTTCAACTAGATTCCTTGCGTCTTAATGTATATAATAGAAATATAAAATTCATCAACTCAGCAGAAGAACCTGCGAAGCAGGTTCGGCAATCAGCCGGCAGACTTTTTCGGGAGGATTATTATGTCTGGAAAAAAAGCATACGTTGCTTACGCAGGTACGTATACGAACGGAACGAGTAAGGGAATTCATATCTACGACGTTGATGTAGAGGAAGGTCTGCTTTATCTGCGGAAGGTTATTCCTGTATGCAATTCTTCATATATAACCCGCTCAAAGAATATGAAGTATCTCTATACAATTGCTGATGAAGGTGTCCGCGCCTATAAAATCCTTGAGGACGGGGATCTGAAGCCAATCAACGAGATTGACATCAACGGCATGCGCGGCTGCCATATGTCTGTTGATCTCGATGGCAAGTACCTGTTTGTCGCGGGTTATCACGACGGAAAAGTCACAGTCGTTCACACGCATAAAGACGGACGTCTGGGCAATTTGATGGACGGTGTTTTCCACAAGGGAATCGGAGCGGTTAATGAACGTTCCTTCCGCCCGCATGTATGCTGTGTGCGCGTGACACCCGACAATAAATTCCTCTGTGCGGTGGATAATGGAATTGATCAGGTGGTTCTCTATAAGATCAATAAGACCTACAACAAGCTGCAGGTTGTGGATATTCTGCGCATGGGGAGAGAAGCCGGCCCCAGGAGCATTCATTTCAGCAGAAACGGAAAGTTTGCGTATGTGCTCTGTGAGATCACGAATGTTGTGCGGGTTTATTCGTACAAAGTCGTAAATGGCTATCCTGAATTCGAGCTTCTTCAGGAACAGAGCACGCTTTCGGATGCGAGGGACCCGCACGATGCGGCCTCTGCCCTCCGCATCTCCTATGACGGCGAGTACCTGTTCTGCTCGACAGCAGGGGACAATTCCGTTGCCTGCTACAAGATCGATCAGGAAACCGGCCTTCTTGACCGTCTGTTTTCGCTCCCGACGGCCGGGATCTATCCTAAGGACATCGCCCTGTTCCCCGACCAGAAACATCTGGCGGTTGTCAACAACGGATCAAATACCATCACAACATTTGCCATTAATTATGAGAAGAAGGTCCTTGTGATGAAGGGGAAGCCGAAACAGCTGGATACGCCGAACTGCATGATCTTCCAGGAGATTTCAAAGGCACCTGAGGTCATCCGGGATGTGCCCGAGAAGGAAGCTGAAGCGGCTGCCAAATCGGAAGTCAGGAAGTATACACCGGTATCTCTTGAAAAATAGGTATGAGACAAAAAGACAAGAGGTTTGCACAAGCCTCTTGTTTTATGTCGAATAGGAAATTTCCCCGATTTTCCTATTCGTTCAAGTCTCGCTTTTCGAGCCTTGAATCTCACGGCAAGGAGGGAAAAATGACCACGATGATTCATAGACTGCGTTCCAGTATGTCGTTCAATATCATCGGCGCAATTGTACTTCTCCTGGTACTGCTCGGTGTGATCGTCAGCACCTTCGGATATATAGGATTTTCGGACGCGATCTCCAGAGAATATTCCATCACCACCTACCATATAGCCAATACAGCGACAACATTGGTCAACGGTGATCATATCGACGAATATTTAAAGGGAGAAGAGACGGAAGAGTACCAGATGACAAAGCGCTATCTCGATGCTTATTGTCACAAGATGAGCGTGTCCCTGGTCTATGTTATTTCGGTGGACAGAAGCGACTACGGAAGATTTGTCTCCGTATTTAATTCGGTGTACAACGAAGTGGATCAGTCCACATATACGGAGTGGGAACTTGGCCACAAGCGGGATACCACGAACAATGAGTACAAACTGAAGTATCAGGCGCTTTATGGCAAGTCGGCACGGTACGAAACTGTATTCAGAAGAAATCCGTCCGACGGGTCACACCCGCATATAACGACCATGGTCCCTGTTATGGATGCAAAGGGCGATGTGGCAGCACTCCTCTGTGTACAAAGACCGATCCGTGAAATGAGGAGTGCCACAAGACCATATATCATCAAGACAGCGATCATTACCATTCTGCTTTCTGTGGCTGCAGGTGTGCTTGCAGCTGCTTTCATCCGCAATCAATTTGTTGCCCCCATCCGGAGAGTATCAGATGAGGCTACACGCTTCGCCAGGGAGAATACAAAAGGAACGCCGCTTGGACGTATCAGCAGCTATACGGTTCTTGCCAATCTGGCCGGATCTATCGATACGATGGAAACAGATATGCTGAATTATGTCTCGAATCTGACAGCGGCCACTGCGGAGCGGGAGAGGATCGGCACCGAGCTGTCTCTTGCAAGCGGGATTCAGAAATACTCCGTTCCGAATGACTTTCCGGCTTTTCCGGACAGAGGGGAGTTTGACATCTATGCCTCGATGTTTCCGGCTAAGGAGGTCGGCGGCGATTTTTACAACTTTTTCCTGATCGATGAAGATCATCTGGCTTTTGTCATAGGCGATGTTTCGGGGAAAGGTATACCGGGAGCTCTCTTTATGATGGTGACAAACATCCTGCTCACCGACAGAACCCGCATGGGCGGAACGCCCGGTGAAATTCTGACATTTGTCAACGACAACATCTGTGAACACAATGAGATGGATATGTTCGTTACAGTCTGGCTGGGGATCCTGGAGATACCGACAGGGAAAGTCACTTTCGCCAATGCGGGCCACGACGACGCGGCCCTCTGCCGCAAATCCGGATTGTTTGAACTGTTTGTGACAAAACACAGTCTGGTCATCGGGGCGATGCCGGGAATACAGTACCGGAACTTCGAAATTCAGCTGGGAGCAGGAGATAAGCTGTTCCTTTATACGGACGGGATTCCCGAAGCGACGGACGTCGGGAACAGGATGTTCACGACCGGCAGGATGCTGGATGTTCTGAATGAATACAGGGAAAAAGAACCCCAGGAGATCCTTACGCGTATTCATGAGAGCGTCGATGCATTCGCGGGGGAAGCCCCGCAGTTCGACGATGTGACCATGCTGTGCCTGGAGATGAAAGAAGTCGGGTCTACCTGCGAAGATCTTCAAAGCGTGAAAGACCGCTCATCATCAGAGCGTCAAGGATGACGAGCGCACTCATGGCTTCTACAACGACAGCCGCGCGGGGACCGATTACAGGATCGTGTCTCCCTTTGATGGAGATCGTGACAGGTTCTCCGCTGCGGCTGACGGTCTCCTGCGGAAGAGAGATGGAAGGAGTCGGCTTAAACGCAGCTTTCAGCACAATATCCTCTCCGGTACTGATGCCGCCGAGGATTCCTCCGGCGTGATTCGTTTTCGTCCGGACACAGCCGCTGCTGACGAAGAACGGGTCGTTGTTTTCAGATCCCTTCGCCTGCACGGCAGCGAAACCGTCGCCGATTTCAAACCCCTTGACGGCGCCGATGGAGAACACCGCTCCGGCGAGAGCGGCGTCCAGCTTCCGGAAAACAGGATCCCCTATGCCTGCCGGCACGCCTTTTATGATGCAGATGACTTCCGAACCGACAGAATCCCCCTGCTCTTTCAATTGATTGATATAGGCAAGGATCTGCGTATCCTCTTCAGGAGCCATGCCGGGCTTAAGCACCATGTTTCCGATACGGCTTACAAAGGTTTCAAAGGTGATGCCGCATTCCTTTAAAATCAGGGCAGCGACAGCGCCTGCCGCCACGCGGGAGGCCGTCTCGCGTCCGGAGGAGCGTCCGCCGCCGCGATAGTCCCGGATCCCGTATTTCCTGTCATAACCGTAATCTGCGTGTCCCGGGCGGAAGATATCCGCTATCTGGCTGTAATCCCGTGACCGCTGGTCCGTATTGCGGATGATCAGGGATATGGGGGTCCCCGTCGTCATTCCGTCGAAGATACCGGACAGGATCTCGACGCGGTCTTCCTCGCGCCTTGCGGTACTGAGAGCGCCGCCCGGTCTCCTGCGGATCATGTACGGTTCAATGTCTGCTTCGCTTAGAGGGAAGCCGGCGGGACAGCCGTCAATGACAGCGCCGAGAGCAGGGCCGTGCGATTCCCCCCATGTCGTTACTCTGAACAGATATCCGAATGTGGATCCAGCAGTCATGATCGTTTCCGCCTTTCGTTTCAAGGATGCCGGCGGATCGAACCCGCCCGCGTATGGGAAAATATGCCGGGCAGGCCAATCCTCGCCGGCCAACTTGTATTATAAATCTTCGACTTGCATAGAACAATAAAGGTTTGACAGCAATTCACGGATTTCTTATAATGAACCGATACAGGCAATATAACCGGAGAGAGGCTGTATTGCAGAAAGAGAAGGATTATGAACCGACTTCTGGAAAAACTGGAGCGATCCATCGGTAGATATTCTGTCCGCCGGCTGACAACCGTGATGATCTCACTTGTGATAGCCGGTTATGTGATCATGCTTGCCAATTCCAATTTTGCGGAATATATGTCGCTCAATCCGCATGCCGTCCTGCACGGTCAGATCTGGAGGATTGTGACATGGCTCCTCATTCCGCCTTCGGAATTGAACTTTTTTACAGTTATCATGCTGTTTTTCTACTGGTCCATCGGTTCCTCTCTTGAGCGGGCCTGGGGTGATTTCCGCTATAACGTATATATCTTCGGAGGCATCCTGATCTCTGTCATTACTGCATTTATCTGCTACTTTGTGTTTTCCGCCCTCTATGCATCCCCCGCTGAAATCGGGATGGTGTGCGGGAGATTCTTCAGCACGTATTATATCTGCATGTCGATACTTCTGGCGTACGCCTCGACGTTCCCGGATGCTGTCGTGCTTTTGATGTTTGTGATTCCGGTCAAGATGAAGATCTTCGGCTGGATCTACGCCGCCTATATGCTGTATGATGCTGTATCTTACATCCGGCAGGCAGTCTCAACGGGGACGCTTCTCTATCTGATCCCGGTCGTGGCGATGGCCGCTTCTCTCATCAACTATGTGATTTTCTTCTTCGCAATGAAGAACCGGGTGTATCTCAATGCTGAACAGAAGAGAAGACGGAGAGAATTTCAGCAGGCGGTACGGAACGCGGAGCGCATGCGTGCCGCTTCAGCCGGGACTGCCTTCCGGCGAGGGAGCGGAGAGGAGAAGGTTGTTGATTTCCGGCCTTCCAGGCACAGGTGTGAAGTCTGCGGACGAACGGAGGTATCGAATCCGGAACTGGAATTCCGGTACTGTTCCAAGTGTGAGGGAGCGCACGAGTACTGCATGGATCACCTGTATGCGCACATTCATATAGGTGAGAAGGATATCGTGGACGTTCCCGCTTCAAAAATAAAAGAGATACCGGAAGATCGCTGAGAATGACGGAAGATAGCTGCAGAAGCAGGATGCTTCCTTTAAGGATAACAATAGGAGAAATGAATCCATGAAGACACCGTTTGTGACCAAAGAGAAACTGGAAGAAATAATCGCACAGGTTCCGACCCCGTTTCATATTTACGACGAGAGGGGAATCCGCGAAAACGCGCGCCTTGTCCAGAAAGCATTTTCCTGGAATAAAGGATATCGCGAGTATTTTGCCGTGAAAGCTGAACCGAACCCCGTGATCCTCAACATTCTCAAAGAAGAAGGCTGCGGCTGTGACTGCTCTTCTCTCACGGAGCTTATGATGGCGAAGGCAGTTGGCTGCGGCGGAGAGATGACCATGTTCTCTTCGAACGACACGCCCGACGAAGAGTATGTGTATGCGCACGATATGGATGCGATCATTAATCTGGATGATATCACGATGATCGACAGTTATGCGAAGGCGGTCGGCTCCTTCCCGGAGACTATGTGCTGCCGCTACAATCCGGGCGGCGTCTTCAAAGTATCCAACGGGATTATGGATACGCCCGGTGATGCCAAGTACGGAATGACTACGGACCAGATCTTCAAGGCGTTCCAGATTTTGAAGAGCAACGGCGTAAAGAATTTCGGCATTCACTCGTTCCTTGTTTCGAACGCTGTGACAAATGATTATTATCCCATGCTGGCGAAGCTTCTGTTCCAGCTTGCTGTAGAACTGCAGCGGGATACGGGGTGCCATATTTCCTTCATCAATCTGTCAGGCGGGATCGGCATTCCGTATAAGCCGGGTGAGCCGGTGAACGATATTCTGGAGATCGGAGAGGGAGTGCGGAAGGCCTATGAGGAAGTGCTCGTCCCGGCAGGTATGGGAGACGTGGCCATTTATACAGAGATGGGACGATTCATGACAGGACCTTACGGCGCACTGGTCACGACAGCCATTCATGAGAAGAATATCATGAAGCATTATATCGGTGTGGACGCCTGCGCCTGCAATTTGATGCGCCCGGCGATGTACGGCGCTTATCATCACATCACAGTGATGGGAAAGGAGACAGCGCCGCTTACCAATATCTATGACATAACCGGTTCTCTGTGTGAGAATAACGATAAATTCGCCATTGACCGCATGCTGCCGCGCATCGATATGGGGGATATCCTCTATATTCATGACACCGGCGCGCACGGATTCGCGATGGGTTACAATTACAACGGCAAGCTGCGATCTGCGGAAGTCCTCCTGAGAGAAGACGGCAGCTTCGAACTGATCCGCAGAGCGGAAACGCCGCAGGATTATTTTGCGACTTTCAGCAATCTGCCGATCTATAAAGACTTGCTGGCTGAATGATTTGCGTGTATACTGGGATGTGGTTCCCGCATTTATGGCGCAGGAACCGCATCTGATATGCCGGTGTGGCGGAATTGGCAGACGCAGCAGACTCAAAATCTGCCGATCGTGAGGTTGTATGGGTTCGAGTCCCATCACCGGCAGGTCTCTTAAGCCTTAAAAATGTTGATTTTCCGGCATTTTTTAGGCTTTTTCTTTTTCGCAAGATTGGACCAAATTGGACCAAGTTGGACCAATCATTAAATTACCGGGGAATAGAGCGGCTTTTAAGTCATTTGTGCGGTCATTTTCGGCCGGTAATGCAAACGCATAGTACCTCTCCGTCGTTTCAAATGAGATATGTCCGGCCCGCTCCATAATATCGGTTTGTGAAAATAATCTACTCTGAATAATCCTTGATATAACGGTTTTTCTTATGGAGTGAGTATTTCTCATAGGAAGATTTAAATGGTTTTTAACAACGATCTCCATCGCATGGTTCAGATTGCTGACCGTCATCCGCTTTCCATCCGGGCGAATAAATAAATAATCAGAGTCGCCGCGGTTTATATTTTTTTGTAAATAGTCATATACAAAAGGGACAAATTCGTCATCAATCGAAACGATCCGGCTCCTGTGACCTTTTTTGAGATGATTGACTACCTCGTGACCGTTAGAATGACCTTCTTGGTCATAAACACGCCGCTCTGATCGCTGAACCTTTAAAATGTTTGTTGAAAAGTCAAAATCATTCAACCGTAAGGCCGCCAGTTCCCCGGCTCTTAATCCTAAAGCAAAATTGAGGATTATTGCAAGATAGGCGGGATTTTTCGTCTTCTCGAACATCTTCTTACAATCCGTGATAATTGCTATTTGTTCCTCCTCCGAAAAAATCACTTCTTCTGCCGGTTTATCATCCGGCTGCTTAAAAATGTCCGAACTGATACCTCTTATCTGCCGGGCAGGGTTGGTACGAATCATGTCATCCAGAACAGCCAGATCCAAGGCGGCATTCACGATTCCTTTAACACTTCGAAATCGTTTAAGATCAAGTTCTTCTTGCGTAGCTATACAAGTAGTGCATTCAGGATTTCAGATGCTTTCAGGGCCTCTACAGGGCGGGAGAGCAGGCTATTACCCTCCAGAAAGCGCCGGTATTCCGCCTGCATCCGAACCGCGTTATTTCCGTGACCTCTTTTCCTGCGATCTTCTATGGCCCGCTTGCAATAGTCATCCAGAGTTGCGACTTCTTCCTTATAAAGCTCGGTCAAATAATCTAACAATTCCTCTCGGGTCTTTTTACGGATTCTTTTTCTTTCCCCGGATTCGTTTATTATGTACGTGGACCACCTCCCATCGCTCTGTTGCACTACATGAAATGGATGTCTTTTTAGTACATCTAATCTCTTTTTCATTTTTTCTGTTGCCTGTCCGATCTCCTCTATGTTAAGGCTGACAGACAGATTCATCAAGTCCTGCTTAAAATCTTCCTGGATTTTTTCTATTAACGTTGAATTTTTCATAACATTTCTCCTTTAAGGAGATATGCTGAAAAATCGTTTGGAAATCCGTAAGACCCATCTAACTAAACGAAGCTGAACTGCCCAACAAAAGCCTGTAATAATATTCACCGAAAAGTGAGTGTGAAATGCATTTCAGATAAGCTGTTTACAGATCAGGGGGCTGTTTCCTGAAAGTTTGAACGCATTCGATGGATCGGGACCTTCCCGAATAGTATCTCCGATATGGTTATGGAGAATGAATGCCTGATGTTCATAAATGTTTGCCTCTGTTTATGCGTTGGGGTATAATTATTTAATAAGACTGAAGACGATGTATATCATGAGGTTGAAACCATGTATTGCTTTCGAACGAATTCAAATGAACAGGAGCGGATGACAGGGGTCAATCTGTCCACTTATAGAACCACGGAAGCGTAAAGTACGCCTGCACAGCAATGTTCGTATTGCGTGCGGGTGCTTTTTATTTTGCGGTTTTGTATCCCAGTTGCTTCATAAACAGTGGCTTAAGAATTACGGAGGACACCATGGGCAAAAGGTTATTGGCATGTTTTATGGCCGCAGTGCTTGCATTCCCGTCGTATGGCGTGTTTGCTGAAACATCGGCAGAAAACGAAAAGACTGAAACGGTGATAGAGCAGGAAGATTCATCCGGCAGGCAGGCATCGGATGATTTTGATATTGATGAAATCACATCAGATGGTTCTGATGAAGATGCTGTCGCCGGCTCTTCCTCCGAGGATGCGGACATTGAAGATGCGGAGTATGTTTCTCCGGAAGAAGAGCAGGAAGAAACAGACGAAGAAGAGACTGCAGATGCTGAAGAAGCAGAAGAAGAGATTGTTGAAGTCGATGGAGAGGCCCATACAGCAAGCGATGAGGCGATGAACGCAGAAGGCGACGGAGAGGATCCGGGAGTAGAGGAAGGTACAGAAGAACCGGATCCTGAGGCAGATATTCCGGATGATGCGACGTATTGGTGCGGGCATTATTATAAATCATATTCATCAGTTGGGATTTCTCCTGATTCTGCCAGGGCTGCCTGCGAATCTATGGGAGGTTATCTTGCCACCTTTACATCCAAGGCAGAGCTCACGTTCCTTTCAAATTACCTGGATAATAGCACTCCTTATACCAGCATTTATAATGTGGATTACATAATAAATTCTGTATCTGATCTTGGAGATAATTATCTCCAATGGCCAACAGGAGAAACATACAGGTATGGGGATGGATATGTTTATTCCAGATTTTTGGGAGAAAATGGACCTTCTACCAGCGGTACAGGTCAGTCTGTTCTTCACCATATAAGATATAATAATACTGATGGAAACGCTACTTATTGGGGAAGAGAAAACTACAATAAGCTTTTAACTACAATAGACAGTTTGACAGGTAAACCGAAGCTCGATGTACGGGGATATGTCTGCGAATGGGGGCCAACTCAAATGGAGCTGACCGCTGAAGACATGTCCTTAGATACTGAGGTATATAGATACAGTTCTTCCACATCGTCATACAAGCCAAACGTCACTGTAAAGTATAATGTCGTTAGTGAAACACTGGAAAAAAATAACGATTATCTATTGCAATATATAAGCAATAGTTCCCCCGGAATAGCAAGAGCTCGAATAACAGGTCAAGGCCGCTTTACAGGAGTGGCAGAAAAAGCTTTCTATATCACACCTGGCAATATTTCCAACCTTACTGCATCTGCAGGAGAAGATGGAATTGTACTTCTCTCGTGGTCAGGAGGTGATGGAAACAGTGGTTTCGAGGTGCAGTGCTCAACAGAAAGTACGTTTCCGGAAGATGAAGAAAAGACCAAATCCATTTTTGTAAATACGACTAATGCTGAGATAACACCACCTTCTGTAAGTGGGTTGCTTTATTATGCCCGTGTCCGTTCCATCACGAATAACAGCACGGAAGAAGGCAGGAAGGCATGGGGTGCATGGTCTGCGGTTCAGACACTGCCGGGATTTGTTGAATTAGATTATCTTGAAGTTGGTTTCGGTGGAGATGTGACTGTGCATTGGAAGAATGACGGTGCCACAAGTACGTTATCTGGTTATCAGATTCAGCATCGCTTTGCGGAAACAGGCGATCCCATGACAACCACTGTCAGCGGATACACTAATAGTTCAAAGCTACTTACCTCATTGAGTTACAACGACTATGAAATTCGTATTCGCTCGTATAAAGGGTCTGGGACGTCGCAATTATACTCTCCATGGAGTGGATGGGCAAAGTGCCCAGTGAAAGAGATTAAGATATTGAATCCGGATCCTGGAAACACACATGTGGATCCGTATGATTTTACAGCAATAATTGATTTTGGAGTGACTGCACTAAATCATGATGGGGAATTGTCAATTCTTGATTCTAACAATACAAAGATACAATCAATTCCTTTTAAAGAGAATGTTTCTGAAGAGGGCATTTTAAGTAAAGAGGTGAGGCTTCCAAAAAATACACATTTTAGCTTAAGTTCGGCAAAAGCATCACATCCGGATAGTCTGCTTGAAAAAGGTAAAACGTATCATGCGGCGATTAATGAAAAAGCCATTGAATATTTAGATAATGATTCGGAGCCATATGATATTCCAGTTTATTTTGTCGGAATACAGACAACGGATAAAAGCAGATGGAGTTTTACTGTAGAATCCACATCTTTTCCCGGACTTGAGAATTCAGGTGCTGAAATTGATTACAGGTATTACCAAGCTCTGTTTAAAGATCAGGATTGGCCTGATATTAGGGCTTTGGACGATGGAACAAATGGACATTGTGTTGGCTTAAGTTATATAGTTGGAGCATACAAAAATAATTATTCCAGGATAAAGAGTATTGCCTCCGATTATGGGAGTCTGGCTTCTGTACCAATTAACGAAGGAAGTAAACTTCTGGAATATGAAGAAATTGCTCACTTGGCACAATATCGACCAGATCAGAGAACAGTATCTAAAGTTAAATACAGCATAAGTGATATGTATAATGCTATTAAATCAGGTAAAAGTATTGCTATAGGAATAAAAAATGCTTTAGGAGGTCACAGAATATATCCGATAGCTGTTCTTGATGATACAAGTCTTTCGAATATTACAATTTTAGTATATGATAGTGCTGCTCCGGCGAAAGCAAATTCTTCTGTGCGATCATTTTTGCATTTTGCTACCTTGTCGAAGGATGGATCAGATTGGAACTTTAGCTATTCTACCGCTTCATTCAACTACGAATTTATGAGCTATTATATTATTGATAATAGTATCGATGCATACTGTAAAGCATATTCAGAAAAAGGGGATATTACTAAGTATGGAAATCAATACTACCTTATTACAGCAGATGGAAATATTAACTGGGGAAATAGTATAAGAGATAAAATAGATAGTATAAACCCATTTAATGGCAGCAATACACAGAAGAGCATATATGCTTACTGGACTGAAGAAAGCAGCTTCCATTATGACGGCACAGACCAGCCAATTACTCTGACATTTTCAGACGGAACAAACAAACTCTATGTCACCCTCGCCGCCCACCAGTCCGCCACCCTCGATATCGAGAACAACAAAGTCACGATCGACCCTGTCTCAAGTGGCGGAGCAGTTGGCGACTACGAGATCCGTTTCTCCCACGCTGACGACTACGACACGTTCCATGACACGGTCATCCAGGGAACATCCGGCAACAGCGGCACGACCCTCCAGAAGGTGGACGACCAGATTGAGATCCAGACAGACGGCGGAACGAACCTTACCGTATCGAATGAAGAAAACGGTCACTCTACCGGCGCTACAACCGTAAACCTCTCTGATGACAACGCTGTTATCCGTACAGATGACGGCAAAGCCAGCGTATTTGTCGATAAAGACGGGGACGGCAATTATACGGACCGCGAGGAGCCCGTTGTACCTCCTACTACGGATCCGGCCACTGATCCGAATAAAGATAATACGTCGGGAAAGACTGACAGCAAACCGACATCCGGAACAGCCGGCATCGGATCGAAGACACAGGCCGTTACAATTACAAAGGGCAAGGCATATGTAGTCGATGGCCAAACTTACAAAGTGACGAAGGTCGCGGCTGGCAGCAGCGCGGGGACGGTTACCTTTATTAAAGCGAAGAACGCCAAGAATGTCACTGTGCCGGCAGCTGTGATGCTGGAAGACGGAAAGACATACCAGGTCACGCAGGTCGGAGCCAAAGCCTTCACCGCAAAGAAGATCCGAAAGGTGACCGTTGGCGCAAACATAAAGAAACTGACGAGTGGTGCATTTTCAAAGAGTAAGGCAACGACGGTGATCATAAAGACGAAGAAGCTCGGGAAAGCCGGGGTCAAAGGCTCGCTTAAAGGATCCAAGGTATCAAAAGTCCAGGTCAAGATCGGCGCCAAAAAGATAAACAAGAAATATGTGAAGTCCTATCAGAAGATCTTCACCAAAAAGAACGCAGGCAAAAAAGTAAGCATAAAATAAGGATTATTGAAGCACAAAGAGGCAAGGCCGATTATCCCGGTCTTGCCTCTTTATTTTCCGTAATTATTTCATATGTTTGCCCGGATCCGAAAGACCCGGGCAATTATTTTTCAAGTGTTCAATTAATCAGTGTCCAATTAGGTGTCCGGCAACCCAGCCGTAATCATAGGCGCCGGCGAGATGCACTTCATACCAGTCAAATCCGTCCCTGTGGGCAACATTGCCGGTTGTGTAAACGCGCGTCCCGTTCGG
>JAFRMI010000056.1 GCA_017430765.1 Lachnospiraceae bacterium
GAATGGGCAAAGCCGCACAAAGTCCGACTGCACGCTCTTCAAGAATAAGGGACGGGGAGCTGAAGTTCGCTTGCAGACGTTATTCCGGGAGTAAAAGGATATGAGGGATTCATGCATGGGCGGAGATGTGATCTTACAGACGAAATCTCTCGACGTCGGTTATGACAGCAGGGCTGTTGTCAGCCACGTGGAACTGGAACTGCATGAGGGGGAGCTGATCACCCTGATCGGGCCGAACGGTACCGGAAAATCCACGATTCTGAAAACACTCTCCGGACAGATCCCGCCGGTCAGAGGAGGGGTGTATCTGTATGGAAAGGATATTCGTACGCTCCCTGAGAAAGAGATCTCCCGCAAAATGTCCCTGCTGATGACGGAGCGGGTGGATCCGGAACTGATGACCTGCGGCGACGTGGTGAGCATCGGGCGCTACCCGTATACGGGGATCATGGGAAGGCTGTCCGATCATGACCGGGAAGTGATTGATGAGGCGATGGCGATGGCAAATGTGACGGAGCTGAAGGACCGCTTCTTCACCCAGATCAGTGACGGACAGAAACAGCGGGTTCTGCTGGCGCGCGCTATCTGCCAGGAGCCGCGAATCCTGATTATGGATGAGCCGACCAGCTTTCTGGACATCCGCCATAAGCTGGAACTCCTGCAGATTTTGATGAAACTGGTGAAAGAAGAGAGTGTGGCGGCGGTCGTGTCTCTCCATGAGATTGAGCTGGCCCACAAAGTGGCCGATACGGTTATCTGCATCAAGGACGGCGAAGCGGAGCGGGGAAGCACTCCGGAGGAAGTATTTGAAGGAGAGAACATCTGCCGGCTGTTTGATATTTCAAAGGATCAGTATGAATGGCTGTACGGATGATTCGGGAGGAAGGATGAGAGAACTGTCGGAAGAAATCCGGACAATAAAGATTCCGGACCGCGCTGCCCGTGCTGCGTGCAGGGCACACTGGAACCGGATCGGGAAACCTCTGTACGGCCTTGGCCATCTCGAGGAATATCTGGTGCAGATCGCGGGAATCCAGCGGACAGAGCACGTGGATATCCGCAAAAAAGCGCTTGTGGTCTTCTGCGCGGATAATGGAGTGGTCGAAGAAGGGGTCAGCCAGACCGGTCAGGAGGTCACCGCTGTCGTGGCGGAGAACATCGCCTGCGGGCGATCCTGCTCGGCGATCATGTGCAGAAGAGCGGGCGTAGATATCTTCCCGGTGGATGTCGGGATCGCCGTGGACACGCCGCATGTGGAGAAAAGAAAGTGCATATACGGAACGGCCAATATGGCAAATGGGCCGGCCATGTCCCGTAAAGAGGTTCTGTATACAATCGGGGCCGGGATTGATAAAGCCAGGGACCTGGCGGCGGCGGGGTATCGGATTCTGGCTTCCGGTGAGATGGGAATCGGAAATACAACCACGAGCGCTGCGGCCGCCTCCGTTCTTCTCCGTCAGGATCCGGCGAAGATGGCCGGACGGGGAGCGGGGCTTTCGGATGAGGGCCTCCAAAGAAAGATTGACGTGATACGCCGCGCGATTGCGGTCAATGCGCCGGATCCGGAGGATCCCGCAGATGTCCTCGCGAAGGTGGGAGGTGCGGATATCGCCGCACTGGCCGGGCTGTTTATCGGCGGCGCATCTGCCGGAGTGCCGGTTGTGATCGATGGCTTTATTTCGGCCGTGGGAGCCCTTCTGGCAGCCCGGCTGGCACCCCTTAGCAGGGAGTATATGATTCCGTCTCATGTATCGGAGGAGCCGGGGGTGAGAGTTGTGATGCAGGCGCTTGAATTGGAACCGGTGATTCATGCGGGAATGCATCTGGGGGAGGGAACAGGCGCCGCTGCGCTTTTCCCGCTTCTCGATCTGGCCTGTGATGTCTATGACGGGATGGGTACATTTGAGGAAATCAACGTGGATGCATATGAAGATTATACCGGAAATCAATCCTTCTGAACTCTCAAAAAAAGGCCGTCTGCTTCTTGTGACCGGAGGAGCGGCGAGCGGAAAATCGGCTTTTGCGGAAGAACTGTCCCGCAGTATGCCAAGGGATGGAAAGCTCTTCTATGTGGCCACCATGTACTGGAACCGCACGGATCCGGAGACGCAGGAGAGGGTCCTGAGACACCGGCGGCAGAGGTGCGGAAAAGGATTTGAGACGATTGAACGGGAGAGACGGATCGCAGGTCTTACGGACTGGCTGCGGCCGGGAGATGTGATGCTGCTTGAGGATCTGTCCAATTTGCTGGCCAATGAGATGTTTCCGTGGTGGGAGGAGTCCGAAGGAGAACCGGATCTGTTCGGGAAAAAAAGCCGTTTCAGAGAGGATGGAGGCGCTGCATTTTCACAGTTTATAGAAGAAAAGATTGTAAAGCCTGTCGTTGAGATGTACAGATCCGGGATCAGCGTTGTTGCGGTAGGCAGCAGTATCACGGAAGAGATTCCGCGGGAAATGGACTACTCAACAGCTCTCTATATAAAGGGATTGATGCAGATACAAAGAGAGATCGGGCAGACTGCGGATCAGGTGTATGAGGTTGTCTGCGGCATACCTATGTCATGTAAAAGCGGTTGAGGCATAACGCGGACAGAATATGCATTGAAGAAAAGTTGCAGCGTTAGAGTGTCCGGGAAAGCCCGGACATATCACAAAAAGAGAACCATGAAGAAAAAATCGGGATGGATCAACTGCATATGGGCGGCATTTTCCACGTATTCCCGGATCCCTGTTCCGGCTGCTTCGTGGGAGGCGGAAAGTCTCCGCTGGCAGATCTGCTGCTTCCCCCTCGTCGGGCTCGCGATCGGACTCATCTGGTGCATGGCAGGAATTATACTTACGCTGGCAGGGCTTTATCCGTTTCTAACAGGCATATTGCTCTGCGCGCTTCCGGTGATTCTGACAGGCGGGATTCATATGGACGGCTTCCTTGATACCACAGACGCGGTTCACTCATGGAAATCTCAGGAGGAGAGACAGGAGATTCTCAAAGATCCCCATATCGGTGCATTTGCGATGATTTACGGTGCTTTGTATCTGCTGACCGCATCCGGTATATGCGCACAAATTGCGGCAAATGTACAGGCGGCTGCCAATGTGCAGGCGGGAAGTATACAGCAGCTGACCTTGACAGCGCAGATGGGAACCACAGTGCAGTCTGTGATCGGACGCCTGCCGTCATCATTGCGGCAGCCCACATATGTATCTTTTTTTATGATGATTCCCTGCTTTATTCTGTCCCGGATACTCAGTGCCCTTTCGGTTGTGTTTTTTCCGAAGGCGAGAAAAGAAGGAATGCTCCGCAGTACGGCAGACGCCTCGGATAAAAGAGCCGGAAAGGTTCTGTTTGCCGAACTGATCGTTGTGCTTTTTATCTTTGTGATTGAAGCATGGGCGTTCAGAAAACCGGCGATCCTGCTGCTCCCTCTGCTTTCCGGCCTGGTTTTTGCGTATTACTATCGTATGGTGATGCGTCAGTTTGGGGGAATCAGCGGAGATCTGGCGGGATGGTTCCTGCAGGTGACGGAACTGGCTTGCCTGGCTTTGATTGTTTTACTGTGACCGGGTTTGATACCCGCCGGCAGCACTTAAGAGGAAAAGAGCGTATGATTTTTATCATCGGGGGAGATGGAAGCGGTCAGAGAGAGTATGCGGAACAGCATTTTCCGGATGCATCCATCATTGACGCCTGTCATATGCTTGTAAAAAGGCAGATGGAAGCGGGTGAGGATCCTTTAGAATTTGCGGAGAAACTGATCCGGGAAGAGAACAATTCTTCGACGCGGGGGTCTTCAGAACGCGTCATCTGGAGCTGTGAGATGGGATGCGGGCTTGTGCCGCTTACTGCGGAGGAAAGGGCGTGGAGAGAGGCGTCCGGGAGAGTTAACTGCCGTCTGGCTGAGGCGGCGGATACGGTGATCCGGACCGTGTGCGGGATTGGGACCGTCATCAAGGCTCCCGCGAAAGAGGTATCTGCGGACCGCAGACCGCTTATCCGAAGTGAAATTGTGCCGGATGCGTGCAATGAAGAGACGCGCGCAAAAACCATCATGGTCGTCGGCACCATGTCAAATGCAGGCAAGAGCCTTGTCGCGGCGGGGCTTTGCCGCATTTTCACGGAGGACGGGTATCGCGTCGCACCGTTCAAGGCGCAGAATATGGCGCTCAATTCCTTCATCACGAAGAGGGGGGAGGAGATGGGACGGTCCCAGGTTGTGCAGGCGGAGGCATGCTGCAGGGAGCCGGACGCGAGGATGAACCCGATCCTGCTGAAACCGACGACGGATAAAGGATCCCAGATCATCGTCATGGGACACCCGGTCGCGGATATGGACGCGAAAGAATACTATCGGCACAAGAATGAATATCTCCCGTATGTGAAAGACGCTTTCGATTCCCTCGCCAAAACGAACGACATCATTGTTCTGGAGGGAGCGGGAAGTCCGGCTGAGATCAACCTGAAAGAGAATGATATTGTCAATATGCCTATGGCGGCCATGGCAGATGCGCCGGTGATTCTGGTCGGCAATATCGACCCGGGCGGCGTCTTCGCGCAGCTTTACGGTACGGTCAAACTGCTCACGGAGGAGGAGCAGGACCGGATCTGCGGCCTGATTATCAATAAGTTCAGGGGGGATCTCTCCATTCTGGAACCCGGGATTGCGATGCTCGAGGATCTTCTCGGGAAACCGGTACTCGGTGTTCTTCCCTATATGGATGTGCACCTTGAACCGGAGGACTCCCTCGCTTTGGAGGCGTTTGAGCGGGAGAAGAAGGCAGACGCGCCGGACTTCCGGGAAAAAACGGGAGAAAAGCTCGACATCGCCGTCATCCGGCTGCCGAAGATCTCAAACTTTACGGATTTTGAAGCGATTTCTCTTGAGAAGGATGTCACTTTGCGCTATGTCACAGACGCGCGGGCGCTCGGATCTCCTGATGCGATTCTTCTTCCCGGGACAAAAAGTACGATCCGGGATCTGATGTGGCTCCGGGAGAGCGGGCTTTATGCGGAGATCAAGAAGGCGCATGAGCGCGGGGCATTTCTCGTCGGTATCTGCGGCGGTTACCAGATGCTCGGAAAGCGGATCATGGACCCGGACGGCGCGGAGATGCAGGGAGAGATCAGCGGATTCGGGTATCTCGACATGGAAACCCTTTTCTCGCAGGAGAAGGTGATGCGGCAGACGGAGTCAGTGTCGCGGTTTGGCATTCCCGCTCTTGACGGATGGAAGATCACCGGATATGAAGTGCATATGGGTCGTGAGACCTCTAAAGAGGAGGAAAGCGGAGCAGACCGGCCGCTGTACGAAGACGCATCCTGTACCTGCAGCGTCGGGACCGCGGCAGGGGGAGGCAGCGCGGGCCAGTGCGGGAGCGATACGGCCGCAGAAAGGACGGCTGACGAAAAGGAAGCCGCAGATTCCGGCATTATCGGAACTTACATTCACGGACTGTTCGATGAGGATGATTTCCGAGGGGCCTTCCTCGAATATCTTTATGAACGAAGAGGCGGGAAGCGGTCCCTTCCGGATGCGGGAAGCAGAATATCCTATCAGGAGTTCCGGGAGAAGCAGCTCCGTGACCTGGCGGAAGTCATGCGGAAACATCTGGATCTGCCGGCGATCTATCGGATTATGGGACTTCCCGGAGAGCATCCGTCTAAGGAGAGGTCATAGGATATGAGAGAATTTCTGGCATGGCATATGATCGCGCTGTTCTCCGGCTGTGCTTTGGACCTGCTGATCGGTGATCCACACGGGATACCGCATCCGGTCGCAGCGATCGGAAAGCTCATCTATGCTCTCGAGCGGCGTCTTTTTCCAAAAGAAGGAAGACGGGATCCGAAGAGAGAGTATCACCGGGGCATAGTGCTCAGCCTGGCAGTCGTGTCCTCCGCGGCACTTGTCACGGCAGCTGTCATGTATTTGGCGTATCGGATCCATCCTTATGCGGGTATCGCTGCGGAAGCCGTACTGACCTGCTATATATTGGCAGCAAAAAGCCTGTATAAGGAGAGTATGAAGGTATATGCGGATCTCCGCGCACATGATCTTGAAAAAGCCCGCAGGGATCTTTCTATGATCGTCGGGCGGGATACGGATTCCCTTGACAGTGACGCCGTCACGAGAGCCGCCGTAGAGACGGTCGCGGAAAATACATCCGACGGTGTTCTCGCCCCGCTTATCTATACGGCGCTCGGCGGTCCTGTCCTGGGTATGATCTATAAATCTGTCAACACAATGGATTCCATGGTCGGATACCGGAACGACCGGTACGAGTTTTTCGGGAAAGCAGCGGCAAAGCTGGATGATGCGGTGAATTACCTGCCTTCCAGAATGAGTGCCCTCCTGATCATAGGAGGGACGGCGCTAGTGGGTGCATGTTCCGGAACATGCAGCCCTTCCCGTGCCTTCCGAATCTGGCGGAGGGACAGAAGAAACCACAAAAGCCCGAATTCCGCGCAGACGGAGAGCGCCTGTGCCGGAGCCCTCGGCCTTAAGCTTGGTGGGAACTCTGTGTATCAGGGAATCCTTGTGGAAAAACCGACCATCGGAGATGCGGTGCGGGAGATCGAACCGGAGGATATCCGGAGGGCGAACCATCTGATGTTCGCGGCAGAAGCGATTCTTCTGGCGCTTATTATGGCCGGTTTCAGCCTGCTCTATGTGATGCGGTAACCGTTTGCTGCCAGCTTCTATGATAACGGGAGGACAGTATGTATGGGCCACGGAGGTGATATATACAGAAACCGGGTGGATCTTGACTTTTCGGTCAATTTAAATCCCGCTCCGGTACCGGAGGCAGTTCGGCAGGCGATCCGGGCAGGAATCCGGGACGCCTGCGCATATCCGGATCCGGAGCAGGAGAAGGTGCGCACGGCCATTGCGAAGGCGGACGGCGTGAAAGCGGAGAATGTGTTTGCGGGAAACGGCGCTTCGGAGCTGATTTTAGCGGCGGTGCGGGCGGTGTCCCCCAAAAAGGCCGTGCTTATGGAACCCTGCTATCTTGGGTACAGCTATGCGCTCCAAAGTCTCTCTGACTGTGAGATCATAAGAGTACAGCTCGACCGAAAGAACGGGTTTTCGCTGACCGGGAAAGAATGTGAGGACATGGACCTGGGGACTGGGATGCTCTTCCTAACGGATCCATGGAATCCATCGGGCGGGAATATACCGGATACTGTTCTTTTGTCCGTTCTTGAGAGGGCAGAAGAGAGAGGGAACGCGGTCCTTCTCGACCAGAGCTTTCTGTTTCTATCGGATAAAGGGGCCGCTTATCAAAACCCGGGAGCGGCAGGGGCAGCGGATCTGATCCGGCGCTTCGAAAACCTGATGATCTTACGCTCCTATACGAAACTATTCTCCCTGCCGGGCATCCGGATGGGCTATATACTTGCGCGGGAGGATATGATCGGGCGGATCCGGAGGCAGCTTCCCGAGTGGAACCTGTCGTCTCCGTCAGGCAGTGCCATGGAGGCGTGCGCCTCTCTTCTAAGTAATGGAGAGACAGTGTTTAACTGCCTGAAAAATGCGGAAGAGAGGGCTTACCTGTCCGATGCACTGAAGAAACTTGGCTGTGCGGTCTATCCGAGTGATACGATCTATATTCTGTTCGAAGCGGATCCGGATCTCTATCATAAACTCCTGCAAAGAGGAATCCTGATCCGTGACTGCAGCGATTATAACGGACTTGGCCGGGGATATTTCCGGGTTGCCGTTAAGGATCACGCATCCAACAGCACGTTAATCCGGACGATGGAACAGATCCTTTCATAAGTGAGAAAAGGCAATTATATGGATATTGAATATGTGAAACCGGCAGAGATTGAAGCGAGGAGCTTCTCCATCCTGACCGCGGAGCTCGCGGAGAAGGGAGTCGTGCTGACCGGCGATACAGCGCCTGTGATCAAGCGCTGTATCCATACGACGGCAGATTTTGACTATGCAAAAACGATGGTTTTCTCCGACGGTGCGGTTGCGAAACTGAAGGAACTGATCCGGAGCGGCGCTTCGATCGTGACGGATACCAACATGGCTCTTGCGGGGATCAGCCGCCGGGAATTTGGCCGGTATGGGGGCGGACTGCATTGCTTCATGGCGGATCCCGAAGTCGCGGAGGAAGCCTCAATGCGGGGAGCCACCCGGGCGTCGGTCAGCATGGAGAAGGCGGCAGCACTGCCGGGCCCCGTCATTTTTGCGGTGGGAAATGCACCCACGGCACTTCTGACTCTGTGGGAACAATACCGGGCGGGAATCTACAAGCCGGCGTTCATCATCGGGGTGCCGGTCGGATTTGTGAATGTGGAGGCAGCGAAAGAGAGAATTATGGAAAGCCCGATCCCCCATATCGTGAACGCGGGCAGGAAGGGCGGAAGCAATGTGGCGGCCGCGATCTGCAATGCCGTGCTGTATGAGATGCGCAGGGAAGAGGGCCGTTTTGTATGAAAACCGGGTTTACTACGGGAAGCTGCAGTGCCGCCGCGGCCAAAGCTGCCGCTTATATGCTGCTCGGCGGAAACAGAATCAGGAAGATCAGGATTGAAACGCCCGCGGGCATCCCCTGTGAGATGGAGATCCGGGACGTTCAAGTCCGCGAGGAGGAAGTCTCCTGCGCCGTCCGCAAGTATGCCGGCGATGATCCTGACGTCACAGACGGCGCCCTGATCGCAGCATCGGTTTCCGTTGTCGGGGACGGGAAGGGCGAAGTATTCATCGAAGGGGGTGAGGGCGTCGGCACCGTGACGAGGCCGGGCCTCGACCAGCCGGTCGGAAATGCGGCCATCAATTCCGTCCCCAGGAGCATGATCAAAAAAGAAGTGAAAGAGGTCATGCATCTGATGGGATTTACAGATTCCCTGCGGGCGGTCATCTCTGTCCCGGAAGGCCGGAAGCTTGCGGAGCAGACCTTCAATCCGCGGCTCGGGATTGTGGGAGGGATTTCCATCATCGGAACGAAGGGGATTGTGGAGCCCATGAGTAAGACGGCCCTCCTGGAAACCATACGGGTGGAACTCAGGCAGCGTCGGGCGGAAGGGGCGGAGATCGCCGTCGTATCTCCCGGTAATTACGGTCTGGAATTCATGAAGCGGCAGTACGATTATGACCTTGATCTGGCGGTCAAGTGCTCAAACTTCATCGGCGATACGATCGATATGGCCGGAGAGCTCGGCTTTAAGCGGATGCTGCTCGTCGGGCATATCGGAAAACTCGTCAAGGTGTCAGGCGGGATCATGAATACACATTCCAGGGAAGCGGATTCCCGGATGGAACTTCTGGCTGCCGCAGCGGTCCGCGCCCACGCGCCGGAGGAAACCGTTCTGGCCGTTCTTGATGCACTGACGACTGAGGAGGCGTACCGGCACCTGGCGGATGCGGGAATTGAGAAGAAGTGTTCGGCTTATCTTATGGAACGGATTGCATATTATTTAAACAGGAGAGCCTGCCCGGAACTTGAAGTGCAGTGCATGGTCTATTCGAACGAGCGGGGACTCCTCGGTAAAACAGAACTTGCGGAACAGTGGCTTGCGGAAACGAAAGCAGGGAGAGCGCCATGATTGATTTTGTCGGTGCCGGCCCCGGGGCGGCGGATCTGATTACAGTAAGAGGCATGCAGTTAATTGAGCGGGCGGATGTTGTCATCTATGCCGGAAGTCTGGTGAATCCCGAACTTCTCCGGTATGCGCGGAAAGATGCGGAATTATATAACAGCGCGAAGATGACGCTGGAACAGGTGACGGCGGTTATGCTCGCGGCGGAAGAAGAGGGAAAACGGGTCGTGCGCCTCCACACCGGTGAGCCAAGCATCTACGGCGCGGTCCGGGAGCAGATGCGCATTCTCGATGAAAGAGGCGTCCCTTACGCATCCTGCCCCGGCGTCAGTGCGTGTTTCGGCGCCGCCGCTTCTTTGAATCTGGAGTATACGCTTCCCGGAGTATCCCAGACGCTGATCATAACGCGGATGGAAGGACGGACGGCGGTTCCGGAGAGGGAAAGAATCGAATCCCTTGCGGCGCACGGGGCCTCCATGGCGATCTATCTGAGCGCGGGTATGCTGGAGGAGCTGGCAGAGCGGCTGCAGGAGGGCGGATACGGTCCAAATACGCCGGCAGCACTGGTCTACAAGGCCACATGGCCTGAGGAAAAACGTGTTCTGTGTACCGTCGGAACGCTCGGAGAAGCCGGAAGGGCGAACGGAATCAGCAATCTGGCTGTCGTACTCGTCGGAGAAGCTGTCAGACCTTCCTCTTACGAGCGGTCGAAACTCTATGATCCGGAGTTTACGACCGGGTTCCGCAAAGGATCTGCAGCGCGCTGACAATCTGAGCGGGCAGCCTGCTTCGTGCCGTCCGTTTTTTTATAAAATGCGGCACTTTGACCGGTATCAGACGGAATGCTCTGATCATGACCGGTCTGTGAGGAGAAACGAATGAAAAAAGCGGCGATCTGCTTTACAGAAAGCGGGAAAACGGTCATCGATAAGATCAACCGGGCCGCGGAGGCGGCCGGAGTCCGGAAAGCGGAGGCTTATATCGCGCGGCACGGCGGAGAGGTATATGAGGGCTTCACAGCCGTCACAGAGCCTCTTTCCGAATGGGCAAAGGAGCGGTTCCGCGAACACGCAGCCCTGCTGTTTGTGGGCGCGGCGGGGATTGCCGTCCGCGCAATTGCCGGTGCCGTGCGCGATAAGCTGGATGACAGCCCCGTCCTTGTGATCGACGATCTGGGGCAGTTCGTGATCCCGATTCTGTCCGGCCACGCAGGAGGGGCAAACCGGATCGCGGTTACGATAGCGGGCCTCATCGGTGCCGTTCCGGTGATCACGCACATAGCTGCCGGCCAGCGCGTTGAGCTTTGTAAGGGTCGGCATGCCCTCAATCTGCAGGGCGTTGATCTCGTCGATCAGCTGC
>JAFRMI010000057.1 GCA_017430765.1 Lachnospiraceae bacterium
GGGAGGACGGGCTTTCGATGACTGAAATTTATAAAACAGCGGTCGAAATTGTCTCCGGGCAGAAAGAGGAGATGCTGAAAGACCTGATGAAGCGGTTCGATATCGCCAGAAAAGCGTTCCCCGGGCAGGAGAAACAGGAAGAGGAGCAGTATCTGCAGCTTTTCTCGTTCGTCACGCTCCTGAGCTTTGATGTCTACGTGAAGAAGAAGCTGATCGAAGCCGCCGTCGACAATCTGATCCAGTATCGGAAAGGTCTGGATCATGACGAATAAAGACTGCAAGCAAAAAAATCAATAAAGCGGATTACGCGCATCCGCTTTATTGATCACTTTAAGTCCTTAACCGGCTGGGACAGGGTATTCTGCCGGAGGGCGCCCCCCGATACGGCTGGGCACTTCTGCATTTTCTGCAGCAGCGGCCGGTGCAGCCCTGTTCCATATTTAAAGGGATGGACCCTCTTCTTCTGTTTCTCCCGCCTTTTTTTCGGCAAGATGATCCCAGACGATCTGATACCCGTCATTCCCGTAGTTGAGAGACCGGTTGACACGGCTGATGGTGGCCGTCGACGCTCCGGTTTTTTCAGAGATATCGAGATATGTCTTTTTATCCCGCAGCATCCCCGCCACTTCAAACCGCTGGGAGAAGGAAGAGATCTCGTTCATAGTACAGACATCCATAAAAAACGCATAGCACTCGTCCCTGTTCCTCAGAGCAAGGATCGCATCGAAAAAGCTGTCGATCGATTCTGTGCGCATCTTATTTATCATTCTACTTATCCCCTCTTTATAATAATCTGTCATGCCTGTGATAGAGTGCAGCCGCATATCCGGCGGTCAGTAGTCAGTGTCATTATTAAATCAGTATCTTGGACAGGAAATCCTGCGTCCGCGGATTCTTAGGATGCTCGAAAAACTCGTTCGGCTCATTTTCCTCGAGAATCCTGCCCTCATCGACAAAGATGACCCGCGTCCCGACTTCTTTCGCAAAATTCATCTCGTGCGTCACGACCGCCATTGTCATCCCTTCCTCGGCAAGCTCCTTCATTACCTGAAGCACTTCGCCGACCATCTCCGGGTCGAGGGCGGATGTTGGCTCATCGAACAGCATCATCTTCGGGTTCATCGCCAGGGAACGCACGATTGCAATTCTCTGTTTCTGCCCGCCGGACAGCTGGTTTGGATAGGAGTCCGCCTTCTCCTCAAGCCCGATTCTCTTCAGGAGCCGCATTGCGTTGGCGTCCGCCTCCTCCTGGGACTGCAGTTTCAGAAGGACCGGTGCGAGCGTGATGTTTTTCCGCACGGAGAGATGGGGGAACAAATTGAAGTGCTGGAACACCATTCCCATCTGTGCCCGGACTTTGTCAATATTCACCCCCGGCCCCGTGATGAGCTGCCCGTCGAAGCAGATCTCCCCTTCCGTTGGTTTTTCCAGAAGGTTCAGGCATCTGAGGAACGTGCTCTTTCCGGATCCCGACGGTCCTACGATGACGAGCTTTTCGCCCTTCGCGATATCGATGTCTATCCCGCGCAGAACTTCGACTGAGCCGGATGCATTTGAAAATGTTTTATGCAGATTCTTAACGGAGATCACTCTTGGCCAGCCTCCCTTCTATCTTATGCAGGATCATGGTCAGGAAGATAACGATCACAAGATAGATCGCCGCAACCATCAGAAGCGGCGGAAACGCATCATATGTCAGTGAGCGGATAATATCTCCGCCCTTCGTCAGATCCTGAATCCCGACGTAACCGGCGACGGACGTCTCCTTCAAAAGCGCGATGAACTCGTTGAAGATCGCGGGCGCCACGTTCTTAAAAGCCTGCGGAAGAATGATATACATCATTGTCTGCCGCCCATTGAGTCCAAGCGACCGGCCCGCCTCGGTCTGTCCCCTGTCGATCGACTGGATGCCGCTTCGGATGACCTCCGCGACATATGCGCCGGAGTTGATTCCGAAAGAGAGGATCGCGATGAGAACCGGTGCGCCGCTCGCCAGAATTACAAAATACATGATCATCAGCTGCACGACAATCGGCGTGCCGCGTATGATGGTGAGATAAAGACCGCTGATCATGTTCAGGATCTTCAGTACGGGGCTCTGCTTCTCATCACGTGCCGCACTGACACGGATGAGCGCGATGAGAAATCCCAGAGCAACACCCAAAAGAAGCGCAAAGATCGTGATCGTCACGGTATTTCCGAGACCTTTGACCAGGTACATATAGCGCTTTTCTTTCACAAAACAGTCAAACAGTCTCTCGTTTAGAGTGCCCAACTTATCTCCTTTCCCTCCCGAAAGCTGTCATTTCTCTTCAATGACACTCTGTGCGGCATACAGGCACAAAGTCCCTATATGCCGCCGGCAGTCAACATTCCATCCGGCACCTCGCACAATGCAGGGCGCCTCGTGCCGCGCACCGGGAGGTACTGAACAGGTATTTCTTTATTCGCTGATGTACTGGCTGACGATCTTATCCATCTCTCCGCTGCTGTTGAGATCGTCGATCACCTTGTTGACGACTTCGGTCAGATCACTGCCCTTTGGAAGCGCGATCGCGTACTCCTCTTCCGTCAGCGCCTCTTCCAGCTTCATGATCTTGTCGGCATTCTTCTCGACAAGCTTTGTCGCCGGGAAATCGTCGATGACAACCGCATCCAGTCTTCCGGCAATCAGGTCGGAGACCGCGTCCATGCCCTTGGGGTATCTTCTGACTTCCTTCACCTTGACATCACTGGAGCCGTCCTCGTTTGTGCAGTACACGTCTCCTGTTGTCCCCTGCTGTACGCCGACGACCTTGTCATTGAGGTCCGCTCTTCCGGCGATCGCGCTGTCCTTAAGCACAATGATCGACTGCGACGCATTGAAATAGCTGTTCGAGAAGTCCACGTTCTTTCTGCGGTCCTCTGTAGCGGTCATGCCGGCGGCGATGAAGTCCGCCTTGCCGGCGTTGAGGCTCGGGATCAGGGAATCGAACGCGATATCGGAAATCTCAAGCTCCACGCCGAGTTCGTCAGCGATCTTCTGTGAAATTTCAATATCGATTCCGGCAAATGCATCCCCGTCTTTGAACTCGAAGGGCTCAAACTCCGCATTCGTCATCATGATGACCTTCCCGTTCTCCTTGATCGTTTCCACAGCA
>JAFRMI010000009.1 GCA_017430765.1 Lachnospiraceae bacterium
AAAGCCAGCTCACGGAGGAGCAGTTCCGGGCGGCTTCACAGACAGTGATTGATAACAGCGGCTCTTTTGCCGAAACGAAAAAACAGATCGACGCGAGAATCGGGGAGATCGCGCCGGCTGCGGGCAGGTCATCAGCCTGCCCGGATCAAAGGGGAGTACTATGAAATTCTGCAGCATTGCGAGCGGGAGCAGCGGAAACTGCATCTTCGCGGGGAGCGCGGGCACCTCTGTTCTTATCGACGCGGGCCTGTCCGGAAAGAAGATTGACGCGGGGCTTAGAACCATCGACATGACTACAACGGACATTGACGGGATTCTTGTCACACATGAACACGCCGACCATGTCAAGGGGCTCGGCGTGCTGGCCAGGCGCTACGGTATTCCGATCTACGCGACAGAGGGTACCATCCGCGCGATTACGGAAAATGCGGCGATCGGAAAGATCCCGTCCGGTATTCTGCACACCGTATGCGCAGACCGGCCATTCATGCTGGGAGACATTGAAATCTCCCCGTTTTCCATTTCGCATGACGCCGCGGAGCCGGTGGGCTACCGTCTCGAACATAACGGGAAGACCTGTGCCGTTGCGACAGACATGGGCTGCTATGATGAGTATACCGTCGATCATCTCCGGAATCTCGACGTGCTGCTTCTCGAATCCAACCATGACGTCCACATGCTGGAAGCGGGACGCTATCCTTATTATCTGAAACGAAGAATTCTCAGCGAAAAAGGCCACCTCTCCAATGAGACGGCCGGTCAGCTGCTCTGCCGTGTTCTCCACGAAGGGATATCCAGAATCTATCTCGGCCACCTCAGCCACGAGAACAATTATGAGGACCTCGCCTTCGCTACCGTCTGCGATGAAGTGACTATGGGCGACAACCCATGGTGTTCCGGCGACTTCCGCATCTCCATCGCGCACCGCGATGTACCGGGCGAAGCCGTTGTTTTCTAATGGATTCCGTTTTTACACATTGCAGATTCCTTTAGTCTTATTCTGTCATTTTATACGCGGCGGATTCCTATACAGCCATCAGGATCTTTGTATGCCGGTATCCTGCCGGCATTGCATCAATGCTATCTAATTTAAATTAAGAAACAGGAGCACAGGAAGTCATGAACAAGAGCATCATCACCGTCGTCGGCAAGGACGCCGTCGGCATCATCGCAAAAGTCTGCACCTACCTCTCGAATAATATGTGCAACATCGAAGACATCTCCCAGACGATCACGGGCGGATTTTTTAATATGATGATGGTTGCAGACTTCTCAAAGTCCCCAAAAAAATTCAGCGAAATCAGCCACGAACTGCAGCAGATCGGCGATGAAATCGGCGTCTCCATTCACGTGCAGAAAGAAGAAATCTTTGACCAGATGCACAGAATCTGACGGAGGAATAACATGATCAACCTGTCTGAAGTTATCGAGACAAACCGGATGATCGAGAGAGAAAACTTCGACGTGCGGACCATAACCATGGGAATCAGCCTTCTTGACTGCATGGATTCCGATCCGGAAAAACTCTGCGCCAATGTGAGGGAAAAAATCCTGAAGAGAGCAGAACACCTCGTAGAAACCGGGAATGAAATTGCCGAGGAATACGGCGTACCGATTGTCAACAAGAGAATCTCCGTGACGCCCTGCGCCATTGCTGCGGGATCCTGCGGCACAAAGCAGGAGAATTTCATCCGCCTGGCGGAGACCCTGGACGAATGCGCGAAAGAAGTGGGCGTCAACTTCATCGGCGGATTTTCAGCCCTTGTGTCGAAAGGAATGACACCTTCTGACGAGATGCTGATCCGCTCGATTCCCGAAGCGCTCGCCGCAACGGACCGTGTATGCAGCTCCGTGAACCTTGCCACCACGAAGCAGGGCATCAATATGGATGCCGTACGTCTTATGGGGAACGTCATTGCGGATACCGCAAAGCGAACCGCCGACAGGGACGGTCTGGGGTGTGCGAAGCTGGTCGTGTTCTGCAACGCACCCGATGATAATCCGTTTATGGCGGGTGCCTATCACGGCGTTTCAGAGCCCGATACGGTTCTTCACGTCGGCGTATCCGGTCCGGGCGTCGTCAAGGCCGCCCTTGAAGAATGCGGGGATGCGGACTTTGAGACGCTTTGCGAGACCATCAAAAAGACGGCTTTTAAAATCACCCGCGTCGGGCAGCTCGTCGCCCGCGAGGCTTCCAGACGCCTGGGATATCCGTTTGGAATCTGCGATCTCTCCCTGGCCCCGACGCCGGCGGTCGGTGATTCCGTCGCCGATATCCTGAAGTCGATCGGTGTGGAACAGCCGGGTGCGCCCGGTACGACAGCGGCTCTTGCCCTTTTAAACGACCAGGTCAAGAAGGGAGGACTTATGGCGTCTTCCTATGTCGGCGGCCTGTCCGGCGCGTTTATTCCTGTCAGCGAAGACCAGGGGATGATTGAAGCGGCGGAGTGCGGCGCATTGACATTGGAAAAACTGGAGGCCATGACATGTGTGTGTTCTGTGGGACTTGACATGATCGCAGTTCCCGGAAATACAAAACCGGAAACGATATCCGGAATCATAGCAGACGAGATGGCTCTTGGCATGATCAACCAGAAGACTACCGCTGTGCGCCTGATTCCGGCACCCGGAAAAGACGTCGGCGAATATGTCGAATTCGGTGGTCTTTTGGGACGTGCTCCCGTGATGCCGGTAAACCGTTATGACTGCTCCCGCTTTGTGAACCGCGGAGGGCGCATCCCGGCGCCCGTCCACAGCTTTAAGAACTGAACCTTATGTGACTTCTGCCTATGAAAACAGCCGCGATCATTGCCGAATTCAATCCGTTCCACGAAGGACACGCGCATCTGATCCGGGAGGCCCGGCGTCAGGGCGCAGACCGTGTCCTTGTGCTTATGAGCGGCGATTATGTGCAGCGGGGGGAGCCCGCGATCTTTGACCGGTATGTCCGCACGTCGATGGCCCTTACAGGCGGAGCGGATCTTGTGATCTCGTACCCAGCCCGCTTTGCCGCGTCATCTGCCGAGTCCTTCGCGTCACACGCTGTCTCGATTCTGAACGCCGTGAAAACCGCGGACTGTCTTGTGTTCGGGAGCGAAAGCGCGGATCCCGCCCGGCTCAAAGAGTGCGCATCCATTCTTCTTGAGGAGCCGCAGATATACAGGGACCATCTGAGAGCAGGGCTCAAAAGCGGTCTTTCATTCCCGAAGGCGAGAGCGGAAGCCCTGCCGTCATTCGCGGATCTTCTTTCCGGACCGAATGATATCCTGGCAATCGAGTATCTGAAGGCGCTTTACAGAACCGGTTCTTCCATAAAACCAGTGGCCATTCCCAGGATTGGGACGGAGCATCACGGGACCAAAGTCGGCCCTTATGCCAGCGCGGCAGCAATCCGAAGTGCTGTATTTTCAGGAAATGAAGCCATAAAAAGCGCGGTTCCGTCTGCCGTCTGCCCGCTGTATCAAGACGCGCTGCACAAGCAGGGCGCGATGCATCCGGACTATTACTCGGATCTTATCGCCGGCGCGCTGTGGGCGGCGTCTTCGCCTGAAGACCTCGCTGTCTTTGCGGATGTGACGGAGGAGCTGTCCATGAGGCTCTTCGCGAAGCGGTCCGCGTACAGAGGATTTACGCTGTTTACAAAACTGTGCGCGTCCAGATCCCTCACGGAATCCCATGTGCGGAGGGCACTTCTGCATATGGCTCTTTCGATCCGGAAGGGGGAGAGCGGCGGACACTTCTGCCATATTCTGGGATTCAGAAAAGAGGCGGCGGACCTGCTTGCTGCCGTTAAAAAGAATGCGGAGATCCCCGTGATCATCAATCCGCCTTCGGATGCGCGGCTGCTGGAAGGACAAAACCGCCGGCTGTTTGACGAAGAGGTTCGTCTGCACGGTCTGTACGGGTCGATCCTGTCCGTCCGGAACGGCTGCCTGCTGCCCCATCTATACGCCGAACCTGTTCAAAAATGGTAAATCCGGTTTGTTTGCGGTTGTGTCAATCAACAAAGTATCGTAATATATATAGTGTTAACAGTGACCTTTAGAAAGGAGCAGACACATGGCTTTCATTGATGAATTGATTGTAAAGGCGAAAGCGGACAAAAAGACGATTGTACTTCCCGAATCCATGGACAGCCGCACATTTGACGCAGCCGAAAAGATTCTGAAGGAGGGGATTGCCAATATCGTTCTGATCGGAACGCCGGAAGAAATTGAGAAGAACGGCGCCGGGTACGATCTTACAGGTGCAATCATTGTCGATCCGTTTAACGATCCCAACAAGCAGAAGTATATTGATAAGTTTGTGGAACTTCGCGCCAAGAAAGGCGTTACTCCGGAAGCCGCCAAAGAGCAGATGGAGAAGGATTATATGTATTATGCCTGCCTGATGTGCAAGTGCGGGGACGCGGACGGCGTGGTTTCCGGTGCCTGCCATTCCACGGGCAATACGATCCGCCCGGCGCTTCAGCTTCTTAAGACCAAGCCCGGTGTCGGAAGCGTATCCGGATTCTTCCTCATGGAGGTTCCCGACTGCACGCTCGGAGAGAACGGTCTTTTCGTCTTCGCGGACTGCGCTGTCAATCCTGACATCGATTCTGAGAAGCTTGCCGAGATCGCTGCGGTCTCCGCGGAATCCTTTGAGAGCTTTGTCGGAGCAAAAGCCCGTGTCGCGCTTCTTTCCTACTCCACAATGGGCAGCGCCAAGCATGACGACGTGACGAAGGTACAGGAAGCTGTACGGATTGCACATGAGAAGTATCCGGATATTATGCTGGACGGCGAACTGCAGCTCGATGCCGCGCTCGTGGAGAGCGTCGGACAGCTGAAAGCCCCGGGAAGCACGGTCGCGGGCAAGGCCAATACGCTCGTATTCCCGACGCTTGAGGCGGGCAATATCGGTTACAAGCTCGTACAGAGGCTTGCGAAGGCGAATGCGTACGGCCCGGTTCTGCAGGGTCTTTCCATGCCGGTGAATGACCTGTCAAGAGGCTGCTATGCGGATGATATCGTAGGCGTTGTTGCGATGACGGCGGTTCAGGCTCAGAATATGTAATGTTTTTACGCTCCGGTGCAGAAACTGAAAAACTGGGCGGAGAAAGAAATATTTAAGGAAGTATCTATCTTACGATAGAAAAAGAAAAGGAGATTAATACCATGAAAGTACTTGTCATCAATGCAGGCAGCTCCTCTTTAAAGTATCAGCTGATTGATATGGAGAATGAGTCTGTTACTGCTAAAGGCCTCTGCGAGCGAATCGGAATCGAAGGATCCAGACTGACACATAAGGTTCCGGGAAAGGACGATTATGTCGTCGATGAAGCAATGCCGACCCATCAGAAGGCAATCGAGCTCGTTCTGGATGCCCTCACAAGCCCGGAGACAGGCGTGGTCGCGTCTGTTGACGAGATCGACGCTGTCGGCCACCGTGTCCTCCACGGAGGGTCTGAGTATACAGAGTCCATCAAGGTGAATGACGATGTCAAGCGCGTGATCCGCGAATGTTTCGACCTCGGCCCGCTTCACAACCCCGCAAACCTCATGGGCATCGAAGCCTGCGAGGCGGCTATGCCCGGAAAGTCCAATGTCGCTGTCTTCGATACGGCATTCGGAATGAACCTGGAGCCTTACGCATACCGCTATGCGATCCCCGAGGAGTATTACAACAAGTATAAGATCCGTCGCTACGGCTTCCACGGAACGAGCCATATGTTCGTATCCGGAGAGACCATCCGCTTCCTGGATCTTCCGGAAGGAAATCAGAGAGTGATCGTCTGCCACCTCGGAAACGGATCCTCGATCTCCGCCAGCATCGGCGGCAAGGCAGTGGATACTTCCATGGGACTTACCCCGCTTGAGGGTCTTGTCATGGGAACCCGTTCCGGTGACATTGACCCGGCAGTTGTTCAGTTTATCTGTGATCACGAAGGAATCTCCGTTGACGAAATGCTGACCATTCTTAATAAGAAGTCCGGTGTGTTGGCGCTGTCCGGCGGCCTCTCCAGTGACTTCCGTGATCTCGGCACAGCGGCAGAGGAAGGCAATGAGAAGGCCAAGCTTGCCCTCGATGCGTTCCGTCACAAAGTCGTGAAGACCATCGGCGGATATCTCGGTGTTATGAACGGTGCGGATGCCATCGCCTTTACGGGAGGCATCGGAGAAAATGATATCGCCATGCGTGCCAACATCATGAAGCAGTTTGCGTATGCCGGCGTTAAGATCGACGACGAGAAGAACAACGTCCGCGGAAAGAAGGCGGTTATCTCCACTCCGGATTCCAGCATCAAGGTCATCGTTCTTCCTACTAACGAAGAACTTGCGATTGCGCGTGAGACGGTCCGTCTGGCCTGATTAATCAGCTGTTACGGAACACGGTTTCATCATGATTCTCAGATGAAACCGTGTTTCTTTGACGAACGGGACATTCCCGGCATTCCCCGTTCGATAAAATGCCTCCGGCCGGATGAAGCAGCGTACCGCTTTCTCTTACAGAGAAATCCTGTGTGAAGAATGCCTTGTTTTGCAGTAATTTTCCGCGAATTTTTGTGCTGTGAAACTGTTGAAAAAAGACATTGACAAAGAGGATGCGTGTCTTGTATAATGACGGTTGTGCGTTAAGGAGGTGTTAGAATGTCCATTTGTCCAAAGAATAAGCATTGTTCTGCACGACGTGACAAGACGAGAGCGCACTGGAAAATGAACGCTCCGACTCTGGTCAAGTGCAGCAAGTGCGGCGCCCTTATGATGCCGCACAGAGTCTGCAAAGAATGCGGAACATACAATAAGCGACAGATCGTCAAGACTGACGAGGATTGATCGCTTGTCAGATGATGCCAGCAAAGAAGCTGCTGCCGATGAACAGGCGGCAGCTTTTTTCATAAAGAAGGGAGAGCATATATATGAATACGATCAGAATTGCAGTCGATGCGATGGGCGGGGATCATGCTCCGTTTGCCCCTGTGGCCGGTGCTCTCGAAGCCATCCGGTCGAATCCCGGCATAAAGGTCGCTCTTCTGGGTGATGAGGAAAAAATACTGGACGAGCTCAGTAAGTACAATGCGGACAGGGAACGTGTGACGGTGATCCCATGCACGGAGACGATTGAGATGGCGGAACCGCCTGTCGCTGCGATTCAGAATAAAAAGGATTCTTCCATTGTCAAGGGTATGAAGATGGTTCGCGCGGGGGAGGCGGAAGCATTCGTCTCCGCAGGAAGCACGGGCGCAGTGCTCGTCGGGGGACAGGTTCTCGTCGGCCGTCTGAAGGGCGTGGAAAGACCACCTCTCGCGGCACTCGTTCCCACGGAGCGCGGTATGGCGCTGGTTATTGACTGCGGAGCCAGTGTCGATGCGAGACCTACATGGCTGCTGCAGTTTGCACAGATGGGTTCCATTTACATGGAGCATGCCCTAAAGATCCGGAAGCCGCGTGTCGGCCTTCTGAATATCGGTGCGGAAGAAGAGAAGGGCAATGCCCTCGTGAAAGAGACATTCCCCCTTCTTAAACAGTGCGAATCAATCAATTTCATCGGCTCCGTGGAAGCGCGTGATATTCCTGCCGGTGCGGCAGACGTGATTGTCACGGATGCCTGGAGCGGCAATCTTGTCATCAAGACGATGGAAGGGACGGCTTCCACGCTTCTGCATGTCATTAAGGCGACGCTGAAAGGCAGTCCCCGCGGGATGATCGGCGGCGCTGTCATAAAAAAGCCGCTTAAAAGTGCGCTTGCTGCATTTGACAGTTCAAAGTACGGCGGAGCGCCTCTTCTTGGCCTCAAGGGTCTTGTGGTCAAAGCCCACGGGAGTTCTACGGAGGTGGAGTTTGCCAACGCCGTAAACCAGTGCGCGTTATTTTACAGAGAGAATGTAAACGGAAAGATCAGGGAACGGATGGAGGCGGAAGCGGAAAAGATCCGCGCGCTGAAGAGAGCGGCAAAGGAGTCCTGATATGACGTCTGTAGAATATGAAGCGATCACGCGGGCCGCTGCAAAAGTACTTGGCATAGATCCCGCGAAAATTCGTCCCTCCTCTATGTGGGACCGGGACCTGGGGGCAGACTCGCTCGATCTGACGGAGATCCTGATTCTTCTGGCAGAAGAATTTAAAGTATCTGTTCCCGTCGGCGAGTTCTGCGCGGTGAACACGGTCGCGGATGCAGAGCAGCTGCTTAAATATGCGGAGCACAGATACGGATGAGAAGAACAGAAGATCTGGAGCGCGCGATCGGATATCAGTTTACGAACCACTCCCTCCTCGTCCGCGCGCTGACACATAAATCATACGAAAATGAACATAGGAGAAGTTCCGCCGGCAACAATGAGCGGCTTGAATTTTTGGGCGACGCAGTTCTGGAACTCGTCTCCTCCGAATTTCTCTTTCAGGAGCACCCTGACATGAAAGAAGGGGAGCTGTCCAAGCTGAGGGCCAGTATGGTCTGTGAACCGTCCCTTGCAAAATGCGCCAGGATCCTGAATCTTACCGATCATCTTATGCTGGGAAGAGGAGAAGAACAGCTTGGAGGAAGAAAAAAGGATTCCCTGACATCCGACGCGCTGGAGGCGCTGATCGGTGCCGTCTATCTGGACGGGGGATTTGAAGAGGCCAGAAAACTGATACGGACCCATATTTTAATGAAATTAAGTGAAGAAGACCTGTTTGTCGATACCAAGACAGATCTGCAGGAGATCCTTCAGGAGAGGGGCCTTTCCGTCAAGTACTGTGTGACGCACGAAGAAGGTCCCGACCACATGAAAAGCTTCACGGTTGACGCTGTGGTGGACGGCAGAACGATCGGGACCGGAACAGGAAAAACAAAAAAAGCGGCGGCACAGGCGGCGGCGGAAGATGCTCTTTTGAAGTTCCGGAAATCATGAACAGCGTCGCTGCTTGCTATGACAGGAATCATTTATGTACTTAAAATCGATTGAAGTGCAGGGATTTAAATCCTTCGCGAATAAACTGAAGTTTGAGTTCCATGAAGGGATTACCGGTATCGTAGGCCCTAACGGAAGCGGAAAATCGAACGTCGCGGATGCCGTCCGCTGGGTTCTTGGCGAACAGAGCGCCAGGCAGCTTCGAAGCGGCAGCATGCAGGATGTGATCTTCGCGGGAACCGAGAGCAGAAAGCCTCTCGGTTTTGCTTCAGTTGCCATCACTTTCGACAACACGGATCACATACTGGATGTCTCCTATGACGAAGTGACGGTGACGAGACGCCTGTTCCGTTCCGGAGAGAGCGAATACCTTTTAAATGGGACGCAGGTTCGCCTGCGCGACATCCAGGAGATCTTCTATGATACCGGAATCGGACAGGAAGGGTACTCGATTATCGGGCAGGGGCAGATCGACAGAATTCTCTCCGCAAAATCAGAAGAAAGAAGGGAACTCTTCGACGAGGCTGCCGGAATCGTTAAGTTCAAAAAACGGAAAAATGCAGCCCTTCGCAAGCTGGAAAGTGAACATCAGAATCTGCTCCGCGTCACCGATATCCTGGGGGAACTCACCTCACGCATCGGTCCGCTGAAAAAACAGTCGGAAGACGCAAAGAAATATCTGGAACTGCGGCAGACGATCCGTGATCTCGACATCAATCTGTTTCATATTGAAGAAGCTTCCGCAGACCGTGAGCTGAGCTCCATGAACGGGAAGCTGTCTCTCGCGCGCAGCCAGATGCAGGAGTCTCAGGAGGAATTCGACCGCACGAACATCGCATACGAAGCGGCGATGAAGACCATCACGGAACTGGACGAGAAGATCGCGCAGCTGGACCGGGAACAGGCGAAAGACGCAATTCTCCGGCAGCAGCTGCTCGGACAGATCGACCTCCTCGAGGAGCAGCTCCGGTCACTTGACGCCTCTGCCGCGCAGTCTGAAAAGAGAAAGCAGCAGATTGAAGAGGAGATCCGTTCACGGGAAGAGGAAGTCCGCGGAATTGAAGAGATGATCGATGCGGAGGAATCGGAAGTCCAAAGCGTTTCGGAGGAGGAGCTGGACGCGACGTCCGCTCTCGAGGAGATCGATCTTGCGATCGCGGAGACTGTCGCCGCAATCGAACAGGCTAAGCGGGAGATGATCGATGTCCTGGAGAGCCGCGTGAGTGTAAAAGGGCGCGGACAGCGCTACGACACCATGCTCGAGCAGATGGAAATCCGGAAGTCCGAGATCGGGACGAGACTCGTCCGTATGAAGGAGGACGAATCGCGGTTTCTTGAAACGGCAAAGAAGGCTGAAGAAGAGCTGCAGTCGCTTCTTTTGAAAAACTCCGAGCTTGAGAAATCCGAGGCGGATTATGAAACGCAGCTGAATGATATCCGTACGGAGATGGCGGGATGCCACGAACGTCTGGATGACGCGACGACCGCCTATCACCGCGATTCCTCGCGGCTCGAATCCCTGAAGCAGGTCGCGGAGAATTACGACGGTTACGGCGCCGGTATCCGCAGGATCATGGAGCAGAAGAAACGCAACCCCGGCATCAGAGGAGTTGTCGCGGATCTGATCGATGTGCCGAAAAAATACGAGACTGCCATCGAGACAGCTCTCGGCGGAAGTCTCAGGAATATCGTCACGGATAATGAGGCGACGGCCAAGTACCTCATCGAGTATTTAAAGGCGAACCGTTTCGGAAGAGCCACATTTCTCCCTCTGACGAGCATGCGCGGAAGAACGCCGGCGAATACGGCGGCACGGAACGAGGAAGGCGTCATCGGGATTGCCGCGGATCTTGTTTCGTGTTCCGGTGAGTATGAGGAGCTGAAGAACTATCTGCTGGGGAGAACCTATGTGATCGATACGATCGATCACGCGATTCTGATCGGACGAAAATACCGGCACAGTCTCTACATGGTGACCCTGCAGGGCGAATCCTTTTCTCCCGGCGGTTCCATAAGCGGCGGTGCCTTTCGGAATGAAGATCACCTGCTCGGAAGAAAGCGGGAGATCGGCGAGCTTACGGAAAGCACGAAAGCGGAAAGAACTGCGATCGAGACGCTCCGGGAAGAAATTGAGAATAAGAAGAGAGCCCGGAATCAGCTTCGGGACGCGATTGCAAAGACCGGGGAGGAACTGCAGTCTGTCCGCCTGCGCTGCAATACACTGGAGATGGAGAAAAAGCAGACAGAAGAAGCGCTCATGCTGACCGGGATCGATATGGATGCGCTCAAAAAAGAGCTCTCTGAAATCGACGCGGAGCTCCTTGAGATCCGGAGCCGAAATGAGGGCGTCTCCAGGTCTTTCCATGAGTCGATGGAGAAAGAAGAGGAAGTCAACCGGCGCGCGGAGAATTTGCAGATCAGAGAAGCACAGCAGCGCGCGGAGCGCGAAGAGCGGGTGAAAACACTTGAGAATGTCCATCTGAAGGCGGTTTCCCTGTCCCAGAAGCGGGAGTTCCGCGAAGTCAGCCTTCTGCGTCTGACCGGTGACATCGAATCCCTGAAAGACGAGCGGGCGGGAATCGATCTTGGAATCGACGCATCCTCTGAAGAAAAAGAGGAACGTACGCGGCAGATCGCTGAGATTCGGAAGACCATCGGGGAAGCGGATCTGAAGATCAGTGCCGACAAACAGACGCGTGAGGAATCGGACAGCAAAAGACGCGCGTTAAAAGAGGAGAACAGAGAATTTTTCGCCGTCAGAGACGGCCTTCAGGAGACGATCCGCCATCTCGATAAAGAGATATTCCGGATCGAATCCCAGATCGGGAGATTTGAGGAAGGACGTGAGGAGCGGAAGAACTATTTCTTTGAAGAATATAACCTCACGCCAAGTGAAGTCCGAAAGATTGTCCTGCCCGAAGAGCGGACGGACAGAAACGCGATCCGCAGGGAAATATCCGCTAGAAAAGAGGAAGTCAAAAAACTGGGACCGGTCAATGTCGGCGCCATTGATGAGTATAAAGAAGTGGCCGAGCGCCACGAATTCCTCAAAGGACAGCACGAGGATCTCCTTAAATCCGAGGAGACGCTCAGCGGCATCATAGAGGAGCTTGACGAGGGAATGCGGAGACGCTTCACGGAAACATTTGCGGAAATCCGGGTCGAATTCGACAAGGCGTTCCGGGAACTGTTCGGAGGCGGACACGGAACCATCGAGATTGAACCCAATGAAGACCTGCTCACTGCCGGTATCAGCATCATCGCGCATCCGCCGGGGAAGAAACTGCAGAATATGATGCAGCTGTCCGGAGGGGAGAAGGCGCTTACGGCCATCGCGCTTCTTTTTGCGATTCAGAACATGAAACCGTCTCCGTTCTGCCTGCTCGATGAGATCGAAGCGGCACTCGATGAAAGCAATGTCGGTCATTTTGCCGAGTTTCTTCATAAGTTGACAAAAAATACGCAGTTCATTATTATTACGCATAGACGCGGGACAATGACGGCGGCAGACCGTCTGTATGGAATCACCATGCAGGAAAAAGGTGTCTCTACGCTTGTGTCAGTGAACCTGATCGAAGAGAAACTGGATTAACTGCGGAAGATTTCTGCCTTGGGAGGGCATAAAGAATATGGGTTTATTTGACAGACTGCGCGGCGGTCTAAAAAAGACGCAGCACGTCTTGGTTCGCGGCATCGACGATGTCATGGCGCGCCACGACAGAATCGACGAAGATTTTTACGATGATCTGGAAGAGATTATGATCCGCGGCGATATGGGCGTCCGCACAACGGATGAGATCCTCACGGAACTTAGGGACGCGGTCCGTGAAAGAAGAATCCGCGATCCTAAGGAATGCGGCCAGATTCTGATCGACAGCATCCGGAACCGCATGAACACGACGGCGGAAGATTATGCCTTCGAGAATATGAAATCCGCTGTCCTTGTGATCGGGGTAAACGGAGCCGGCAAGACCACCTCCGTCGGAAAACTTGCTTCGATCTATAAGAAGGAGGGCAAAAAAGTCATTCTTGCTTCCGCGGACACCTACCGCGCCGCTGCCAATGAGCAGCTGACGGAATGGGCCAACCGGGCGGGCGTTCAGATCATCAGCGGACAGGACGGCGCGGATCCTGGATCCGTCGTGTATGACGCGATCGCGGCTTCCAAGGCGAGAGGGGCGGATATTCTTCTTGTGGATACTGCGGGCCGCCTGCACAATAAGAAGAACCTGATGAATGAGCTCTCCAAGATCTACAAGATCCTTGCCAAAGAGTACCCGGAAGCCAGACGGGAGACCCTTCTTGTGCTGGATGGAACGACCGGCCAGAATGCGCTCATGCAGGCGAAAGAATTTTCAGAAGCCGCAGATGTCACGGGCGTGATTCTCACGAAGCTGGACGGCACATCGAAGGGCGGCATCGCCGTCGCGGTGCAGTCGGAGCTCGGCATTCCGGTCAAATACATCGGCGTCGGTGAATCACTGGACGATCTGATGCGGTTTAACGCCGACGAATATGTGAATGCGCTGTTTGACCCTACTTATAAGTAAGGGACAGCAGCTCATGTGTTTTGCAGCTGCTATGGAAGAGATGCGTTTCACTTTCGTCTTTTGACGCCTGTGTCCCGCACACGGGCACAGCAGCTGCATTTTTATTATTTCGGAGGAAGAATAAACACCTCATGAATGATAAACAGTATCTATTAGGAATCGATATCGGCTCTACGACGGTGAAGGTCGCGCTTCTCAATGAGAGCGGTCAGATGCTTTTTTCTGACTACCGGCGCCATCACGCGGAAATCCAGTCGACAGCAGCCGCACTGCTCCGCGGGGCCTGCGCGGCAGTCGGGGACGCCGCGGTTTCTCCGGCCATCACAGGATCGGGCGGCCTTACGCTTGCCAGGCATCTGGGAGTTCCGTTTGTCCAGGAGGTAGTTGCCGTCTCTGATTCCTTAAAAAAATATTGCCCCAAAACGGATGTTGCGATCGAGCTTGGCGGAGAAGACGCCAAGATCATCTATTTTGAGAACGGGGGCGTTGAGCAGAGGATGAACGGCATCTGCGCCGGCGGAACCGGTTCCTTCATAGACCAGATGGCGGACCTTCTGCAGACGGACGCGGCAGGCCTCAATGAGCTCGCCCGCAATTATAAGGCGGTCTATCCGATCGCGGCGAGATGTGGTGTATTTGCCAAAACAGACATACAGCCCCTGATCAATGAAGGAGCCACACGGGAGGATCTGGCGGCTTCCATCTTTCAGGCTGTCTGCAACCAGACGATTTCCGGACTTGCCTGCGGAAAACCGATTCGCGGGTATGTCGCGTTTCTCGGGGGACCGCTGCATTTCCTCGACCAGCTGAAGGAGACCTACGTGCGGACGCTGCGTCTCGATGAAGAGCATGCCATCGCACCGCAGCATTCCCATCTCTTTGCGGCCTGCGGAGCCGCGCTCGGAGCCGTATCCGCGGCAGCATCCGAAGCGGCGAGAGAGGAGCGCGAATACAGGGAGGGAGATCAGCTGATTTCTCTTAAAACACTGGCGGACAGGCTGCAGACGGGAGTATCCATGGAATTCGAAGTGAACCGGATGGAGCCTCTGTTCGATTCGGCGGATTCCTATGCGGATTTCCGGAACAGGCAGGATTCCTATAAAGTGAAACGGGGAACCCTCTCTTCTTACAGGGGACGGGCATTTCTTGGAATCGATGCCGGATCCACCACGACGAAGACCGCGCTGATATCTGAGGACGGGGACCTTCTGTTCTCATTTTATGATAATAACCAGGGAGACCCGCTCGCGACTTCGATCCGCGCGATCAAGGAGATGTATGAACAGATTCCGGAGGGAGTGACGATCGCCGGGTCCTGTTCCACGGGCTACGGTGAAGCGCTGATTAAAGCCGCCCTTCTGCTTGATGAAGGGGAGGTTGAGACGATCTCCCACTACTATGCTGCGCGTTTCTTTGATCCTGATGTGGATTGTATTCTTGACATCGGCGGCCAGGATATGAAATGTATCCGGATTCGGAACGGGGCGGTCGACGATGTGATGCTGAATGAGGCGTGTTCTTCAGGATGCGGCTCCTTTATTGAGAATTTTGCCAGGACGCTGGATTATTCCGTGTCGGATTTTGCCCGGGAAGCACTTTTTGCGCCGCACCCGATCGATCTTGGCACCCGCTGCACTGTGTTCATGAACTCCAAGGTCAAGCAGGCGCAGAAGGAAGGGGCCACCGTCGCGGATATTTCGGCGGGACTGGCGTATTCCGTTATCAAAAACGCGCTTTATAAAGTGATCAAGGTGTCTGACGCCGGAGAACTCGGAAACAATATTGTGGTGCAGGGCGGCACATTTTACAATGACGCCGTGCTTCGCGCATTTGAAAAAATCGCGGAGTGCGAAGTGGTGCGGCCTGATATTGCCGGAATTATGGGCGCTTTCGGGGCCGCTCTGATCGCCAGGGAGCGGTGTGCGTCATCGGAGCGCTCCGGCATGCTTTCCATTGAGAAGATCTGTGCCTTCCGCTACACGACTTCCATGACCCACTGCCATGGCTGTACAAATGCGTGCCGCCTGACAGTCAACAACTTCTCCGGCGGGAGACGCTATATCTCCGGAAACCGGTGTGAGAGAGGAATCGGGAAGGAGAAAAACCGGGGACGGATTCCCAATCTGTATGACGAAAAATACAAACGGATTTTCGGCTACAGTCCGCTTACGCCGGATATGGCTCCGCGCGGGAAAGTCGGGATTCCCCGCATCCTTAATATGTACGAAAACTATCCGCTGTGGTTCACCTTTTTCACGCAGCTTGGATATGAGGTTGTGCTCTCACCGACATCGAGCCATAAGATGTATGAGCTCGGGATCGAATCGATTCCGAGCGAATCGGAATGCTATCCGGCAAAGCTGGCCCACGGTCATGTGACCTGGCTGATCCGGCAGGGTGTGCGTTTCATCTTTTATCCCTGCATTCCGTATGAGCGCAATGAATTTCCGGAAGCAGTCAATCATTACAACTGCCCGATTGTGACAAGTTACGCAGAGAATATCAAGAATAATATAGAAGAGCTGCGTGATCCGTCGATCCGATTTGAGAATCCGTTTCTTGCCCTCACCGACGAAAAGACGTTTACGGAGCGCATGGTCCGTCTCTTTCCGTCGATTCCCAGACGTGATGTGGAGCATGCGGCGCACGACGCCTGGGAGGAGCAGAGCAGGGCGAGGGTGGATATCGAGAAGATGGGGGAGGAGACACTCGCCTATCTCGAAAAGACTGGAGGACACGGAATTGTTCTGGCAGGCCGGCCCTATCATATCGACCCTGAGATCAATCACGGCATACCGGAGCTCATCAATTCTTACGGATGCGCGGTTCTGACGGAGGATTCCATCTCACACCTCGGTACGATTGAAAGACCTCTTCGCGTGCAGGATCAGTGGATGTATCATTCACGTCTCTACGCGGCTGCAAATTATATTAAGACGCATGAGAACCTGGATATCATCCAGCTCAATTCTTTCGGCTGCGGCGTCGACGCGGTAACGACGGACCAGGTTCAGGAGATCATGGTGAGCGGCGGCAGGATTTATACCTGCCTTAAAATCGATGAAGTGAATAATCTCGGAGCGGCCAGAATCAGGGTTCGGTCTCTGCTCGCCGCCATCCGTGCGCGGAAGAAACATCCTGTGGAACATACCGTAAAAAGTTCCGCGGTTCATAAAGTGCCATTCACGGAAGAGATGAGGAGCAGATACACAATCTTAGCTCCGCAGATGTCGCCGATTCACTTCCGGCTCCTGGAAGAAGCTTTTAATTCCGAGGGCTATCGCTTTAAAGTGCTGGAGAACGATTCCAGAGAAGCGATCGATATGGGACTCAAATACGTCAACAATGACGCGTGTTATCCCTCCCTCATTGTCGTCGGGCAGATCATGGCTGCCCTCAAGTCGGGAGAATATGATATCAACCGCACGGCGGTTATCATCTCGCAGACAGGGGGCGGGTGCAGGGCGTCCAATTATATCGGATTTATCCGCAGGGCTTTGGAGAAAGCCGGCATGGGACATGTCCCGGTGCTGTCTCTCAATATGAGCGGGTTCGAACCGCAGCCGGGGTTTAAGATCACGACATCCCTTTTAATGAAGGGAGTCTATGCGATTGTCCTCGGGGATATCCTGATGAAGTGCCTGTACAGGATGCGGCCTTACGAGGCGGAGAAAGGTTCCGCCAACCGCATGTATGAGAAATGGAACCGTTACGCAAGAAAATTCCTCCGGGAAAAAGTCAGTTTCAGGAAATACAACCGGATCTGCCGGAGCATCATTCACGATTTTGACAATCTGTCGATCACGGACGAAGTGAAGCCCCGTGTCGGAATTGTCGGGGAGATTCTTGTCAAGTTTTCTCCCACGGCTAATAATCACCTGGTTGATCTTCTGGAGAAGGAGGGGGCGGAAGCTGTTGTCCCGGATCTTCTGGATTTCTTCCAGTACAGCTTTTACAACGCGAATTTCAAATCGGACAATCTCGGTTTTCCGCGTTCCTATAAAGTAAAGATGAATGCGGTCGTGAAAGCGGTTGAGATGCTTCGGGGCGCCGCGACGGGAGAGTTCCGGAAGAGCACACATTTCCGTCCGCCCGCCAAAATTGCCGAGCTGGCAAAAGCTGCTTCTCCGATCGTATCGAACGGGAATCAGACGGGAGAAGGCTGGTTTCTTACCGGCGAAATGCTTGAGCTGATCGACGAGGGCGTCCCGAACATAGTGTGCATTCAGCCGTTTGCCTGCCTTCCCAACCATATCGTCGGAAAGGGCGTGATCAAGGAGATCCGCCGCCTGTATCCGAATGCGAACATTGCGGCTGTGGATTATGATCCCGGAGCTTCGGAGGTAAATCAGCTGAATCGGATTAAACTGCTGCTTACGACGGCTTCCAGGAATGCCGGAGCATGAGGAGGATCTCAATGTATCAGGTACTCAAAAGAGAAGGCCGGGCGAAGCGGGCCAGACTGACGACTGTCCATGGCACGATCGAAACGCCTGTATTTATGAACGTCGGGACTGTGGCGGCCATTAAAGGAGGCATTTCATCCCCGGAACTGAAAGAGCTGCATACGCAGGTAGAGCTGTGCAATACCTACCATCTGCATGTTCGTCCCGGGGACGGGATTATCAAAAAAATGGGCGGCCTTCACGCCTTTATGAACTGGGATCGCCCGATTCTGACAGATTCCGGAGGCTTTCAGGTGTTTTCTCTGGCCGGGCTCCGCAAAATCCGGGAGGAGGGCGTGACATTCCAGTCGCATATCGACGGGAGAAAGATTTTCATGGGACCCGAAGAGAGTATGCGCATTCAGTCAAACCTCGGTTCGACAATCGCAATGGCGTTTGACGAGTGCCCTCCCGCCAAGGCTGAGCGTTCATACGTACGGGACTCAGCGGCACGGACGACGAGGTGGCTCAGACGCTGTGCAGACGAGATGAAGATCCTGAATGAAAAAGAGGATACAGTCAATCCGTCGCAGCTTCTTTTCGGAATCAACCAGGGGGCCGTGTATGATGACATCCGGATCTCGCACGCTGAGGAGATCGCAGAACTTGATCTCGACGGGTACGCGGTCGGCGGTCTTGCCGTCGGAGAGACGCACGAAGAGATGTATCACGTACTGGAAGAAGTGGTTCCCCATCTTCCCTCAGATAAACCGACCTATCTTATGGGCGTGGGCACGCCTGAGAATATTCTGATGGGTGTGGAGAGAGGCATCGACTTTTTTGACTGCGTCTATCCGTCCCGGAACGGAAGGCACGGGCATGTATATACATCCGGCGGCCACCTGAATCTTTTTAACGCCCGCTTTGAGACAGATCCCCGGCCGATTGAAGAGGGGTGCGGATGCCCTGTATGCCGGAATTTTTCAAGAGCCTATATCCGGCATCTTCTCAAGGCGAAAGAGATGCTCGGCATGCGTCTTTGCGTCATGCACAACCTGTATTTCTATAATCATCTGATGGAAGAAATCCGCGATGCGCTGGATGAAGGACGGTTTGCGGAGTATAAGAAGAACAAGCTGGAAGGCTTTATGGAGAATCCGATTCACAATACCGTGATGCAGGTCCCGTGAGCCCAGCCCCTGTGAGACGTTCCGCGCCTGTAATCCGCAAAGGAGCAGGGGATATTCGGAAACCTCTGATGCAGGGGTTTTATAAATCCTTGCGCTTATGATGTATTTTGTGTATGATGTAACAAGTTTTATATATGTATTCTGGGAGGAAATAAAATGAGTGCAATAGTTCTTCAGTCGAATGCCATGGGAGCAGGCTCTATGATTATCTGGCTCGTTGCCATGATCGCGATCATGTATTTTCTGATGATCCGTCCGCAGAAAAACGAGCAGAAGCGCCTGCAGGCTATGCTGAATGACCTTGCGGTCGGTGACAGCGTTGTGACAACCAGCGGTTTTTACGGTGTGGTTCTTGACATTACGGACGACGATGTGATCGTTGAATTCGGCAATAACAAAAACTGCCGCATCCCGATGCGCAAGAATGCCATCGCCGAGGTGGAGAAGGCGGATGCTGCGTACACGGAACCGGAAGTAACAGAAAAACGTTCTCTTTTCGGCAAAAAGAAAGATTCGGAACAATAAAGCCTGTATTGGAAGGGGGGCGCTGCCTGCGTCTCTCTTTACTGATTCACAGAACAACATTACATACAGTAAGAAAATGGAGAAGAAAATGTTTACATACCGCAGCCTGAACAACATCTCAAATATCGGACTGACACAATTCAATGACCAGTATCAGGAAGTTCACGAAGATGATTCGTCGGACGCTATTCTGGTCAGAAGCGCTAATATGAAGGAGATGGAGTTTGATGAACAGCTGAAATGTGTTGCCCGCGCAGGAGCAGGCGTCAACAATATACCTCTTGAGCGCTGCGCCGAGCAGGGAATTGTCGTGTTTAATACGCCGGGTGCCAACGCGAACGGCGTCAAGGAACTCGTCATTGCAGGCATGCTCCTTGCATCCCGTGACATTGTCGGGGGAATCGAATGGCTTGAACACCAGGAACCGACAGACGATCTGCAGAAAAGAGCGGAGAAGCAGAAAAAACAGTTCGCCGGCTCTGAGATCGCCGGAAAAAAACTCGGCATCATCGGGCTTGGGGCGATCGGCGTCATGGTCGCCAACACGGCGGTTGCGCTCGGTATGGATGTCTACGGGTACGATCCCTACCTGTCCCTCAAGGCTGCCTGGAATCTCTCCAGCAGCATCAAATATGTCCAGGATGTTGGGGAGATCTATGAGATCTGCGACTTCATCACGATCCATGTGCCCCTTAACGACAGCACGAAAGAGATGGTGGACGCGGCCGCATTTGCAAAGATGAAGGAAGGCGTGACGCTCCTCAATTTCTCCAGGGATCTTCTTGTCAATGAGGACAGCCTGATTGAAGCACTTAATTCAGGGAAGATGCACAAATATGTGACAGACTTTGTGACCCCGCGCGTCGCAAAAGCGCCCAATACAATTATTACGCCGCATCTTGGTGCATCTACGAAGGAGTCGGAAGACAACTGTGCCGTGATGGCAGTCCGCCAGCTTCGCGACTATCTGGAGAACGGAAATATCCGCAATTCCGTGAATTATCCGGCGTGCGACATGGGTGTCTGCACGACCGCCGGCCGCATTGCGATTCTGCACCGCAACGAGCCGAATATGCTGGCGCAGCTGACGGCTGTTCTCGGCTCTAAGAACGTGAACGTCGCGAACATCTCGAATAAAGGGCGCGGTGAATTCGCATATACACTGATTGATACCGATTCGCCGCTGACGAAAGAGATCTCGGATGACTGCGCGGCGATCAAAGGTGTGCTGAAAGTACGTATTATCAAGTAACAGCTTTACAGCATCTTTCATATTGATTTGGAGGAGCACAGATGTCCGGTGTTTTTTCGATAGTAAAACATGTGCATAACATCCGGAAAGTGCGGCGGGTCTTTCGCGGTATCAGAAAGATTGCCGGACATAAAGATCAGATTGCGCGTGCCGGTGCTTCGATCGCAGGCGCCGTAGCCGCAGCCGCATTTATTAAAAAGAAATAGCTGAGGGAACCCAGGTAAGTTCATGAAAGAAGCAGGGATATCATATGGCGGATAAAGCGTATCAGTATATGAACTGGCGGGAGATGGAGGACCTGATCTATGGGGAGGAGAGATTCCCCAGAACTCTTCTTATGCCAAGAGAAGTGAAGGAAGGCGTCCTGTACCAGTGTTTCTTTCCCTCCGCGAAGGAGGTAAAGCTTGTCGAGGAGAAGAGCGGCAAAACACACGCGATGAAAGCGGAGGACGAAGCCGGGTATTTTGCGGTTCTTCTGCGCGGGAAAGAAGTCCTTCCGCATTATTTTCTTGTGGACGGCAAAAAGAAGGGAAATCCGTATGCGTTTCCCTCCATGCTGTCGGATGAAAGGATCGGCCGGTTCAAAGCCGGTATCTCGGAAGAAGCTTACAGAGAACTGGGGTCCCACAGAAAGGTCACGAAGGGCGTGGAAGGGGTCTTCTTCGCCGTGTGGGCGCCGGAAGCGTCCCGCGTCAGTGTCGTCGGCGATTTCAATGGTTGGAACGGTCTTGCCTGCCCCATGGAATTTCATGAGGAATGCGGCATCTATGAACTGTTTATTCCCGGTCTTTCCCACGGGACAGTATATAAATATGAGATCAGAACCGCAAAAGGGGACGTCTATATGCGGCCGGATCCGTATGCGCATGCCTATGCATTCGGCGAAGAACCTGTATCTGTCGTAGCAGATCTCGGATTTTGCTGGTCAGATCAGGAGTATATGGAGAAGAGAAAAACGGAGTGCACGCCTGACGAGCGGGCGATCCTGATTTACGAGTATCCTCTGTCTGCGCACACAGCGGCTGACGGTTCCGTGTCTTTCCGCGATCTCGCGCAGGATATTGCGGACCATGCGCGTTCCATGCATTACACGCATGTGGAACTGACGCCGGTTATGGAATATGAAGATGACTCATCCGGCGGCTATCATACGACCGGATACTTTGCGCCCACATGCAGATTCGGAAATGCAGCTGACCTGAAATATCTGATCAATGCACTCCACAAGGACGGGATCGGTGTCATTCTGGACTGGACGCCTGCCCAGTTTTCTCCGGATTTCAGATGGATGGCCTCCTATGATGGGTCCTGCCTTTATGAGCATTTTGATCCGAGACAGGGCGTTCATCCGCTTTGGGGGACGAGACTGTTCAACCATATGCGCCCGGAGGTCAGAAGTTTCCTGCTTTCCAGCGCGATGTTCTGGCTCAGTGAATTTCATGCGGACGGACTGCGTCTTGACGGCTGCGCGACGATGCTGCGGCATGATTACGGAAGGGCGGACGGCCAGTGGATCCCCAATCTTTACGGAAGCTGCGAAAATCTGGAAGGAATTGATTTCCTTAAAACATTCACGCAGGTTGTGAAGAAAAATATTCCCGAGTCACTCCTTATTCTTGAGGAGAGCGTCGACTTCCCGGATACGACAGAGAGTACTGCCGACGGGGGTCTCGGTTTCGATTATGAATGGAATCTTCATTTTACCCGCGACCTGATTGATTTTCTCGGGAGCAGCCCGGCCGGCAGGCAGGAGAAGCAGTATCTGCTGCAGAACCTGATGTTTTACCAATACTACAGAAAGCCTGTCCTGTCCCTCTCGAGAGGGATCGGCAGGTTTGACCCGGAGCTCCTCCGTTCCGGGATTTTCGGAGAGGAAGAGGATAAAGAGGCAGCTCTCCGGGCGGTATATGCTTATATGTTCACGCATCCGGGGAAAAAGATGCTCACGGAAGGGGAGGATGCGGACAGCGTCTTCTTCGGGGAACTGAACCGGATTTTACGAGGAGAAAAGGCGCTCTACGAGCTGGACGCAGAAAACGACGGTTTCGAGTGGGTGCACGCGATGGATCCCGACAAGACGGTTCTTGCCATTTTGAGGAAGGGACGGTCTGCTGCGGACAGAGTCCTGGCTGTTTTCAATTTTTCCGACGAAGCGATTCCGTCTTATGTGACGGGCGTCCCCTGTGAGGGAACATACAGGGAACTGCTTAACACGGATGATGTGCGTTATGGAGGAAGCGGCTTTGTCAATACCCGTAAGCTGAAGGCAGTAAAAAAGGCTGCTGATGAGAGAGACTACAGTATTCGTCTCCGTCTGGCACCTCTTTCCGCAAGCATTCTCCATCTGGAGTCGCAGCATTGATTATACTTTGACATGTATTTATAGAGAGGATGGTTATTATGGCTGATAATTGCACGCATGATTGCAGTACCTGCAGTGAAAAATGTGAATCCAGAGATCCGAACGCGTTCCGGGTTGCGGCGAATCCAAACTCCAATGTCCGGAAGGTGATCGGCGTCGTCAGCGGTAAGGGCGGTGTCGGCAAGTCTCTCGTCACATCCCTTTTGGCGGCGGGCGTCTCCAGGAGTGGAAAAAGTGCCGGTATTCTTGACGCGGATCTGACAGGTCCGTCGATTCCCCGAATGTTCGGTGTGGAAGACGCCGAGGTCATCGGAATGGAGTCCGGTCTTCTTCCGGTGGAGAGCAGCGGAAACGTCAAAATCATGTCGATCAATCTTCTTCTGGAAAACAGGGAAGATCCCGTAATCTGGAGAGGTCCGGTAATCGCCGGGACGGTGAAGCAGTTCTGGAGCGACGTGATCTGGGGCGACCTGGATTATCTCTTCGTGGATATGCCTCCGGGAACAGGCGATGTACCGCTGACAGTTTTTCAGTCCCTTCCTGTCGATGGAATCGTGATCGTCTCCACGCCGCAGGATCTGGTTTCCATGATCGTCGGAAAAGCCGTACGGATGGCATCGACTATGAATATTCCGGTTCTTGGCCTCGTTGAGAATATGAGCTATGTCTCATGTCCCGACTGCGGAAAGAAGATAGAGGTTTTCGGAAAGAGCGGAACGTTTGAAGTTGCTGAGAAATACGGAATCCCCAAAACGGCGCGCCTTCCGATTCTGCCGGAACTTGCTTCTTTCTGCGACAGCGGACGGATTGAGGAGGCACCGGACAATGTGATCCGTGATATGGCGTCCATTCTGGAAGATTAAGAGCGGATTGAAATTTCCTGTTGATTTTTTTTCTGACTCGTGTATAATGATTCAGGTA
>JAFRMI010000058.1 GCA_017430765.1 Lachnospiraceae bacterium
GCGCATGAAGATTCCGGGAGCGCAGATTGTCAAGGAACTCTTCATGAAGGGCGATATGGTGACGCTCAATCACGAGCTTCCGTACGAGAAGGCGGAAGAGATCGCGATGGAGCACGACATCATCTGCGAGATGGAGGAGAAAGAGGATGTCATCGGCGCTCTTCTCGCCGAAGAGGAAGAGGACGAGAGCACCATGGTCGGACGTCCGCCTGTTGTCTGCGTCATGGGTCATGTTGACCACGGCAAGACCTCCCTCCTTGACGCGATCCGCAATACACATGTGACGGACCGCGAAGCAGGCGGAATTACGCAGCACATCGGCGCCTATATGGTCACGGTGCGGGGACAGAAGATCACGTTCCTCGATACACCGGGTCACGAGGCGTTCACGGCGATGCGTATGCGCGGCGCCAATGCGACAGATATCGCGGTGCTGGTTGTCGCAGCGGATGACGGCGTGATGCCGCAGACCGTTGAGGCCATTAACCACGCAAAGGCTGCGGGCGTCGAGATCATCGTCGCTGTCAATAAGATCGATAAACCCGGCGCCAACATCGACCGGGTGAAGCAGGAACTCTCTGAATATGAGCTCGTCGCGGAAGACTGGGGCGGTTCGACCGTATTCTGCCCGGTGTCCGCTAAGACGCAGGAAGGTCTTGAGAACCTGCTCGAGATGATTCTGCTGACGTCAGAAATGCATGAGCTGAAGGCAAACCCGAAGAGGAAGGCCCGCGGTATCGTGCTCGAGGCGAAGCTCGACAAGGGCCGCGGCCCCGTGGCTTCCATCCTCATCCAGAAGGGTACGCTCCATCAGGGCGATTTCATCGCCTGCGGCGCCGCACACGGCAAGGTCCGCGCGATGACGGATGAGAACGGCAGAAGGCTCACGAAGGCGACGCCGTCCATGCCGGTGGAGATCATCGGTCTGTCATCCGTACCGGAAGCGGGAGAGGTTCTGGTATCACTCGACTCCGACAGGGAGGCGAAGGACTTCGCGGCTGTATTTGTCTCGGAGAACAAGAAGACGCTGATTGAAGACACGAAGACACAGATCTCCCTCGACGATCTGTTCAACCAGATCAAGGAGGGCAACCTCAAGGAACTGCCGATCGTCGTCAAGGCGGACGTGCAGGGTTCTGTCGAAGCGGTGTCTCAGTCGCTGCTTAAACTGACAAATGACGAGGTCGTGGTCAAAGTCATCCACGGCGGCGTCGGTGCGATCAACGAGTCGGATGTCTCCCTTGCGGCGGCTTCCAACGCGATCATCATCGGCTTCAATGTGAAGCCGGATGCGACGGCCAAGTCCATTGCGGATACGCAGAAGGTCGAGATCAAGCTGTATAACGTCATTTACGAGGCCATCGAGGATGTCGAGCGCGCCCTCAAGGGCATGCGCGCGGCGGTCTATGAGGAGAAGATCCAGGGCCACGCGGAGATCCGCCAGATCTTCCGCGCCTCGAGCATCGGCAACATTGCCGGCGCCTACATCAAGGACGGTATCTTCACAAGATCCAGCAAGGTCCGCGTCTTCCGGAAGGACGAGAAGATCTACGAGGGATCGCTCGCATCTCTTAAGCGCTTCAAGGACGACGTCAAGGAAGTCCGCGAGGGCTACGAGTGCGGTTTCGTCTTCGACGGGTTCGGCGACTTCGAGGTCGAGGACATGGTCGAAGCCTACATCATGGTTGAGGTACCCAGAGAGTAATCAGAATGCGTGCCAAAACCTTTGCGCCGGCAACTGCAAAGTGTAGATAAGGGACCCAGAGAATGAGAAAAATGAGTTCAAAAAACCAGCGCGTGAGCGGCGAGGTTCAGAGGGAATTATCCTCGATCATCCGGGAACTGAAAGATCCCCGGATCGCCGTCATGACAACGGTTTCCGACACATATGTCGCGCCGGACCTGAAAACCTGCAAGGTTTATATCAGCGTCCTGGGCGACGAGGAGACACAGCGGGAGACGATGGAGGGCCTGATGTCCGCCAGAGGCTTTATGCGGAGAGAACTGGCACACCGCCTGAATCTCCGCTACACTCCCGAACTGACGCTGATCGCGGATCACTCGATCGGGAGGGGCGTGGAGATGTCCAAAAAGATCGACGACGTGATCAGGCAGGATGAAATGCGGCACGTGGATGATCCGGAAATTGAGGAGACGGACTCTGAGGAGATGGACTCTTAAGGTATAGGGTCTGAGAAGACAGGATCTAAAGGCACGAAGCCAAAAGAGGCGGAATCTTGAGGCGGGGGGCCTGAGAAGATCTAATCTCAAGGCATGGAGTTCAATCATTATGTGCAATATTATGGATTCTGCAGTGTTCAGCCCACAGCTTGTGAAAGCCGTGGGCTATATTAAAGATTCCGCAGTGTCCGGCCCGGGCGAATGGGCCAATCAGCGTCAAACGCGCGGGCCGGCCCGCAGATCTGAGAGGGCGGAGATATAGGCCGGGAAACAGAAATCAGCGACATATCAATGAATAAGGATTCGGTGAAATATGGATCATCTTCGAGATATACTGAGCAGAGATTTGAAAAGAGTTTGTATTGCGGGACATGTGAATCCGGACGGGGACTGTGCCGCAAGCTGCTCAGCGGTTTATAACTTTATTCGCAGGTTTTATCCGGAAATACAGGTGGATCTGTTTCTGGAGCCGCTGCAGAAGGAACTTCTGTTCCTCCCCGGAATTACGGACGCGAAGGGAGAGATCACGGAGGATATTTCCTATGATCTTTTTCTGACACTTGACGTGAGTACGTTCGACCGGATCGGGGTTGTATCTTCCCTTTTTGACAAGGCGAAGGTGACGTGTTCGATCGATCACCATATCAGCAATCCCGGCTTTGCAGATATCAATCATGTGGAACCGGAAGCGTCCTCCTGCTCGGAAGTTCTCGCGGGCCTTATGGATCCGGAGGATATTAACCGGGATATTGCGGAAGCTCTGTATACGGGTATTATCCATGACTGCGGCGTCTTCCAGTATCAAAATACATCACCGCGGACCATGCGCACAGCGGCTTTCCTCATGGAGAGAGGAATCAACTTCAACCGGATTATTAACGATACGTTTAACACCAGAACATTCAAGGCAAACCGGATCCTCGGCCATCTTCTTGACAAAGCGGAACTGTATCTTGATGGACGCTGCATTGCTGTGTATGTGACTCTTGAGGAGTTGGAGGCGTACGGCGTCACCTCGATGGATCTGGATGCGGTGGCACCGAATCTGCGGGTTACGGAGGGGGTTGAGGTGGCAGTATTTGCCAAGGAATCCGAGCCGGAAGTATATAAGGTTTCCCTGCGCAGCAACGAGTCGGTGGATGTGTCTTCTGTATGTGCTGCATTTGACGGAGGCGGGCATGTCCGCGCCGCGGGATGCACGATCGAGGGAAGCGGTGAGGAAGTGATCGCGAAGATCCTGGATGTGATAAAGGAAAAGATTTAATGAATGGAGTTATTATTGTTCGCAAGGAAAAGGGGATGACTTCTTTCGGAGTCGTCGCTGCCATGCGAAGAATCTTTTCAATAAAAAAGATAGGACATACCGGCACGCTCGATCCGGATGCGGAGGGCGTGCTTCCTGTATGTATCGGGAGGGCGACGAAGCTGGTGGAATCACTGACGCGGGGGACGAAGACTTACCGCGCCGATCTGCTGCTCGGCGTCGTGACGGACACGCAGGACACGACGGGGACCGTTCTATATGAGTCGCCTGTGACGGTTTCAGAGGAGGAAGTGCGGGACACAATTCTTTCTTTCTTCGGAAAGCAGAAACAGCTGCCGCCGATGTACAGCGCCGTCAAGGTAAACGGGCAGAAGCTCGTAGATCTCGCCCGGCGCGGAATTGAGGTGGAACGGAAGGAGAGAGACGTGGAGTTTCTGGATATCCGGATCCTGTCAGTGGATCTTCCAAAGGTGACCTTCGAGGTGACCTGTTCCCACGGTTCCTATATCCGCACGCTCTGCCATGACATCGGACAGAAACTCGGCTGCGGAGGGGCGATGGATGCGCTTGTGAGGACGCGCGTCGGGGAATTTGCGATTGAGGACGCGCTGACGCTGGATGAAATTCGGGAGAGAAAGGCGGCGGAGGACGCTGTACATAGGGAGAATGTGCCTGCGGATACAGACGATTTAGTTATAAAATCCGATGGAATTAATGCAGGTCCTGAAGACTTATCGGGGCAGGCAGGTGGAATGCTTGCAGGTACTGGAGATTTGTCGGCGAAGGCAGTCAGTGAAAGCATTGGCAATGAAAGAATAACGCGACATTCGGCTGGTAAGAGAACTTCATATTCTTTCTTAATTCCGATTGACTATTTCTATAGAAACTTGCAGGAGGTACACCTTGCCGGGGCTTATCTTCCGATGGTGCTGTCAGGGAATCCGGTGGCTGTTGAAGAGACGACAGGGCAGGAGATACCGAAGGGAACTGAGGTCCGGCTGTATGCGGAGGATGGGGCTTTTATAGGAGTGTACCGCCGAGGAAGACACAGACTGCGTCTTGTGAAGTATTTTTACGAAGACTAGAGGTCAGGCCTATTTCACAGGCATCGCTGCAGGCCCAAGTCAAACTATAAGAGAAAACAGGCCTGCAAAAGTACGTCGGCAGCAGGCCTGAAAGGAAAGCTTGGCTGAGTCAGGCCTGCATCGCAGGAAGCGCCGCAGGCTCAAGTCAAACTAAAAGAGAAAGCAGGCCTGCAGCAACGTCAGCACCGCGGGTCCGGAGGATAATAGACAGATGGAAATCGTAACAAGCCTGGAAGTATTGAACAGCGAGAAGAGTACGGTTGTCACAATCGGCAAGTTTGACGGCCTGCATCGCGGCCACCGGGAACTCATCCGGCTCACGGCCGAATGCGGGAGAGACGCGGGCCTGAAGTCGGTCGTCTTTTCATTCGACATGACGCCGTCCATGCTGCTGTCTGAAAGAGAGCGCGCCATGATGCTGGAGCGGGAGGGCATCGATCTTCTGGTCAAATGTGATTTCGGCCCGGAGATTATCACGATGACAGCGGATGAATTCGTCCGTGACATCCTCCTTGAAAAACTGAAGATGAAGACGATTGTCGTGGGAGAACATTTCCGGTTTGGCTATGAGAGGCGGGGCGATGTGGCGTTTCTCCAAAAGATGGGTGCGGATTGCGGTTTTTCTGTAATCCCCGTTCCCGAGGTGATGGACGGCGACCGCAAGGTATCCAGCTCTGACATACGCCGTGAGCTCGCGTCCGGCAATATCGAGAAAGTGAATGAACTTCTGGGCTATCCTTTCTTCCTCACCGGCAGAATTATTCATGGAAGACAGATCGGCAGGACGATCGGCGTGCCGACTGCGAATCTGATTACGGACCGGTCGAAACTGCTGCCTCCGAACGGGGTGTATTTCTCGCGGAATCATATTGGGGATGGGTCTTCCTGGAACGGCATTACGAACATAGGGACGAAGCCCACGGTCGACGGGCACTTCGTCGGAGTGGAGACATATCTCTTTTCCTGTGAAGATGATCTCTATGGGGAAAAACTGCGGGTGGAACTGCTGCATTTTTCAAGACCGGAAAAGAAATTTTCCTCTCTCGAGGAGTTAAAGGGACAGATTGAAAAAGATGAGAGGGAAGGGAAGAAGTATTTCGGAGATATTCCGGAATGATCTGGCCGCTTTCATGGGTTCTATCCTTTGAATGGAATTATAATGGAATGCAATATTCCGATTTCTTCTTTTTTCTTGATAAATATGGAATCAGATGCTATAATTATTCCATAATTTTTAATGCCAATCAGAATGAAAGAGGAAAATATGGAAATAAAGAACAGAATTACATCCGAACAACTTATTTCCATGAAAAAACATACCGGGCTTACCATCGAGCAGGTCGCCGCAGGTTCGGGGGTGCCGCTGGGAACAGCACAGAAGATTTTTGCGGGGATCACAAAGTACCCCAGAGCGAGTTCTGCTGCAGCGCTGTACCAATTTCTTAAGGAGCAGTGTGACGGTTTGCCTGCTTCCGACAGGATCTTCCTGCCGCAAAATCCGGGCGAAACCATGCTTATGCGTGATGCGCCACTCGGATACGGACCAGGCAGAGGATTTACCCGGGACGGAGAATCCGGGGCAGACGGCAGATCCGGCTCAGATGGCAAATGCATCCAAACCCCGAAAAAGAATGCGGCTCCTTTTCCCTGCGGTTATATAGAGGGCAGCCTGGCGAGGACTGTGCGGAAGCCGGGAGAATACACGATCGCTGACTATCGCGCCCTTCCGGAAGATGCGCGGACGGAGCTGATCGATGGATTCTTCTATGATCTGGCTTCCCCGACAGCCTCGCATCAGAGAATCAGTGTGGCGCTGGCGTCTGTGTTTTTTAATTATATTCATGGCTGCGGGGGAGCCTGTGAGGTGTACACAGCTCCGTTTGACGTGCAGCTTGACTGTGATGACCGGACAATGGTGCAGCCGGATATCTCCGTCGTATGCCATCCGGAGAGACTAAAGGAGTGGGGCCTTTTTGGCGCGCCGGATCTGGTCATTGAGATCCTCTCTCCCTCCACCGCGGGGAAAGACCGCATACTCAAGACAATGAAATATGCAGACGCGGGCGTCCGGGAGTATTGGCTGGTTGATCCGATGAAATCGCGGGTCTTTGTCCATCTTTTTGACGGGGATGCAACGATCGGGATCTATTCCTTTGAACAGGAGATACCGGTGGGAATCTTTGACGGGATGCTGAAAGTCCGTATAGCGGACTGGGTGAAGACCTGACGCAGGAGATACGCGCCATGAGGGATGCGGCGATGAGACAGCATCTGCAGCGCAGCGCATTGCGAATGTCCGTGCTGTCTCTCTGCAGGAGATACCTGCACATAAACCTAAAAAGGTATTGAAAAAGTAACTTCCGTGTGCAAGAGTAAATTCCACATGTGTTGAAAATGAGCCATCTTTTGCTTGCATTCGGAGCACAGTTTTGGTACAATTCTTGAGTTGCTATATGCCCCGGATCAACCGGGCACTGCCTTCACTCAGAGAGCGGATTCTTCACCCTCCCTTAGTGTACGGCGTATGAACAGATCAGATCAGGAGGAAAAAGACATGATCGCGAAGGACAAGAAACAGGAAATCATGAAAGCGTATGCGAGAACCGAGGGCGACACCGGTTCACCGGAAGTCCAGGTTGCCGTTCTCACAGCGAGAATCAACGAGCTGACAGAGCATCTGAAGATCCACAAGAAGGACCATCATTCCAGACGCGGACTTCTTAAGATGGTCGGCCAGAGAAGAAATCTTCTCGGATACCTCAAGAAGAAGGACATCAACCGTTATCGTTCTCTGATTGAGAGACTCGGCCTCAGAAAATAATGAGCGCTTCAGGGCAGGCACGACCTGCCCTGTTATGTTATTTATTAAGCCCATTCGGGCAGAAGGAGAAGTATGGGAGAATACAAAAGTTACTCAATGGAACTGGGCGGCAGAACGCTGACCGTCGACATCGGACGCGTCGGAAAACATGCGAACGGCTGCTGCTTTATGCATTACGGCGACACGGTGGTGCTGTCCACCGCGACCGCGTCGAAGGCGCCGAGGGAGGGAATCGATTTCTTCCCCCTGTCGGTTGACTTCGAGGAGAAGATGTATGCGGTCGGTAAGATTCCGGGTGGATTTAACAAGAGAGAGGGACGTCCGTCCACACATGCGGTTCTCACCAGCCGCGTGATTGACAGACCGATGAGACCGCTCTTCCCGAAGGATTACCGGAATGACGTCTGCCTCAACAACCTCGTGATGTCCGTGGATCCGGAGTGCGACCCGGAGGTCGCCGCGATGCTGGGATCCGCGCTGGCGACGAGCATCTCCGACATCCCGTTCGACGGGCCGTGCGCGACCACGCAGCTCGGTCTTGTGGACGGCGAATTTGTCATCAATCCGGGATATGAGCTGAAGGCCCGTTCGGACCTGGCGCTCACCGTCTCTTCCACCCGCGACAAGGTCATCATGATCGAAGCCGGCGCGAACGAACTTCCGGAAGAGAAGACGATCGAGGCGATCTACAAGTGCGATGAAGTAAACAAGGAGATCATCCGCTTCTTTGATCAGATCATCGAGGAATGCGGGAAGCCGAAGCATGACTACCTGCACTATGAGATTCCCGCGGAGCTCTATGACGCGCTTTACGAAGTCTGCCCTCCGGAGGAGATGGAGACGGTCGTCTTCACGGATGACAAGATGGAGCGCGAGAACAACGTGGCGGCTGTCCGCGCGAAGTTCGAAGAAAAATACGGCGACAACGAGGAGTGGATGCGCCTGGTCGGTGACGCCCTTTACCAGTACGAAAAGAAGACGGTCAGAAAGATGATCCTCAGGGATCACAAGCGTCCGGACGGAAGGCAGATCACGGAGATCCGCCCGCTGGCAGCGGAAGTCGATCTGATCCCGAGAGCGCACGGCTCCGCGATGTTCACAAGAGGACAGACACAGATCTGTGACTGCGTCACTTTGGCGCCGCTCTCTGAGGCACAGAAGATTGAGGGCCTGGATCCCTTTATCACGAAGGCCCGCTATATGCACCAGTACAATTTCCCGGGATATTCCGTAGGCGAGGCGAAGCCGAACCGCAGCCCGGGACGCCGCGAGATCGGACACGGAGCGCTCGCCGAGAAAGCCCTTATTCCGGTGCTTCCGTCAGAGGCGGAGTTCCCGTACGCGATCCGTGCGGTCTCGGAGACCTTCGAGTCCAACGGTTCCACATCCCAGGCGTCCATCTGCGCGTCCTCCATGGCTCTTATGGCGGCCGGTGTCCCGATCAAAAAGTCGGTTGCCGGCATCTCCTGCGGCCTTGTGACCGGAGAGACAGATGACGATTACATTGTTCTGACGGATATTCAGGGCCTCGAGGACTTCTTCGGGGATATGGACTTCAAGGTTGCCGGCACCCATGACGGCATCACGGCGATTCAGATGGATATCAAGATTCATGGTCTCACAAGACCGATCGTCGAGGAAGCCATCGCACGCACGAAGACCGCGCGCGAATACATCCTCACGGAAGTCATGGAAAAATGCATCGCCGAGCCCAGGCCGGAGCTGAGCCGCTGGGCACCGAAGATCATCCAGATGAACATCGATCCGGAGAAGATCGGCGACGTCGTCGGCCAGAGAGGAAAGACGATCAACGCCCTTATCGATGCTTACGATGTGGAGATCGACATTGAGGACGACGGATTTGTATCTATCAGCGGTACGGACAACGAGAAGATGAAGCAGGCGCAGGAAGCGATCCGCCTCATCGTGACCGAGTTCGAGAAGGGCATGATCCTCACCGGCAAGGTCGTATCGATCAAGGATTTCGGCGCATTCCTCGAGTTTGCGCCCGGAAAAGAGGGTCTTGTTCACATCTCCAAGATCGCGAACACAAGAATCGCGAGAGTCGAGGATGTTCTTTCCATCGGCGATATTGTCCGCGTCGTCTGCCTCGGCAAGGACAAGAACGGCAAGTTCAGCTTCTCCATCAAGGACTGCCCGCGCGAACAGACCGCGTCCATGAATGTCGGCCGCGTCGTTGCGGTTGCGGATCCGGAGTAAGACGGGCATGCGGATTCGTGTTAAAAAACTGACGGAGACGGCAAGCCTGCCGACGAGGGGAAGCCTTGAGGCGGCGGGCTACGATCTCTATGCGGATCTGGAGGAGCCGGTGATCATCGCGCCCCATGAGACGAAGATGATCAGCCTGGGAATCGCGATGGAAATCCCGAAGGGATATTTCGGCGCGATCTTTGCCAGATCGGGTCTTGCCTGGAAGGAGTCCCTCCGCCCCGCAAACTGCGTCGGCGTTGTGGATTCCGATTACCGGGGAGCGTTCATGATCGCCCTGCATAATGACAGCGAAGAAGTCCGCCGCGTCGAGCACGGGGAGCGGATCGCACAGATGGTGGTGATCCCGTATCTCTCCGTGGACTTCGAGGAGGCGGAGACACTCGATGAAACGGCACGGGGCGGGGGCGGCTTCGGATCAACCGGCAAAAAATGAGCAAAAAAACAAGAGGGCGAAGAAACGTCCTCTTGTTTTTGTTATACGCCTTTCTGACCGGTCAGTCCTCGTCGTCCTCCTCGTCTTCGTCGTCCTCTTCTTCGAACTCCTCGTCATCGAGCATTTCGTCGAACGCGTCCGCGGCGATCTCGTATTCCTCGTCGTCTTCGATATTAAGAAGTTCCGGCTCGGCGTCTTCGCCGTGATCGATAAAGCGGTAGATCAGCACTTCGGCGTCGTCTTCGGCCTCGCCGTTCTCATCGACGGGAAGAAGCGCGATATAATCCTTGTCGCCCGCCGGGAAGATGGCCAGGATAATGCACTCCACTTCCGTGTCATCCTCGAGCGTTAAAGTGACGGAGCCATATTCGGCGATGTCGTCCATGTTGAATTCTTCATCCATAACAGATCTCCTTCATAATGCATTTCCGAGTGTATTGAACGGCCGTAAATATGAGCAAAAAGGAGCAGATCGCTTCTATTATCGTTCATTTTCAGGCAATTCATGCATCCGTTGAAAGAATAACAGAAATATCATCAAAAAGCAATGCAATAACACACCGAATATGTGTTATGATAGACAAAGAGCATCACGTAAACCCAGGTGCATGGCACGCTTCCGGACCCGCTCCGGCCGCGGGCGCACCAACTTATGTTTCTGGAGACTATTACACGGCGGATACGGACATATGAGGCGCATAAGAGGGTAAGTATGACGAAGAGAAAAAACGGAAGATGGGAAGTTGCTCCGGGCGACCCGCTCAGGCAGGGCGTGACAGTCGTCGGAGATCAGGGAGTGAATTTTGCGTTTGCTGCAGACGAAGGAAGTACCGCGGAACTGATCCTCACGGATCAGAAAGGAAAAGAGAAAGAGAGAATTCCTCTTCCGGATATGCCGGAAGCAGGTAATATGCGGGCTGTATTTATCAAAAACATTAAGCCCCGCGACATTTTTTACAGAGTGGAGATCGACGGCAGCCCGTATGTGGATCCTCTGACAAAAGGGATCCGGGGGGATATCTCGTATGTCCCGGATCCGTGCTATGACTGGGAAGGCGACGTCTCCCCAAAAATTGCGCTGCAGGATCTGGCGATCTATAAGATGCATGTCCGCGGGTTTACGATGGCGGCCAGAAGAGGGGTGCGCCACCGCGGCACATATGCGGGCGTTGCGGAGAAGATCCCGTACATTGCGGGTCTTGGCTTTAATGCCGTGGAGTTCCTCCCGATGTATGACTGGCAGCAGGATCTGAAGATCCAGGCCTTCTCCTCGGCACTTGGAGGAGAGGAGGGCCAGCAGAGAGCCGAGCCGCTTAAGAATTACTGGGGGTATGCGAATACCAACTACTATTTTACGCCGAAGCCGGAGTATGCGGCGACGAAGGAGCCGGCCGACGAGGTGCGGGACCTTGTGAAGGCGCTTCACCGCGAAGGAATTGCGGTCATCATGGAGTTCTACTTCCCGCAGGGGACGGATCCATGGAGAGCCAGACATGCGGTCCGGTTCTGGAAGACGTTTTATCACATCGACGGGTTCCATTTCATCGGTGAAGGGGTTCCTAAGAACATGCTGAAATCCGATCCGGTTCTCGCGCGGACGTACCTCATCTTTGAGCGGGCGGACTGCTATGAATCCGGAAAGCCGGGCAGCAAGGCGAGGAAGCACATTCTCGAGTGCAACGCGGACTTTATGCGGACCGGCCGGTGCCTCCTTAAGAGCGACGAGGGCTGCCTGCAGGAATTCGCGCGTCTGATAAAAAGAAATCCGGAATGTTACGGCGTCGTCAACTATATGGCCGGCGTCAACGGGTTCACGCTGCTTGACGCGGTCTCCTATGACCGCCGGCACAACGAGGCGAACGGCGAGAACAATGCGGACGGAAGCGGCGAAAACTACAGCTGGAACTGCGGCATCGAGGGGCCGACCCGGAAGAACGCGGTACAGAAGCTGCGCATGCGGCAGATCCGGAACGCGCTTGCCTACACCTTCCTCGCGCAGGGCGTGCCTCTCCTTATGGCGGGCGACGAATGCCTCAACACCCAGGACGGCAACAACAACGCGTACGCCAGTGACAATCCGACGGGCTGGAAGAGCTGGAACGAGTCGGCGGATGCCAGGGAACTGGCTGCATTTGCCGCAAAACTCATGGCGCTCCGGAAAGCGCATCCGATTTTCCATATGAGCGCGGAGCTCCGCGGCACGGACTACAGAGGGTACGGATGCCCGGATCTGTCGTTCCATGACACGGAAGCGTGGGTGTGCTCATTTGAAAATTCATCACGCACACTTGCGGTTCTTTACAATGGAAGGTATACTCTTACGGAGAATCTTCCGGCGGACGACCTGTTTCTTGTCTGCTACAACGCGCACTGGGAGAAGCACGAGTTTGCGCTTCCCCCGCTTCACAAGGATATGAGGTGGTACCCCGTGCTCGATACCGCACTGGCGCGCGGGGAAGAATTCGCGGGCGATGATGCCGCGGCGCTTGCGGACCAGCGGTTTGTCAGTGCCTCTCCGCGCTCGGTACTTGTCCTCAGGGGCTGTGTATCTCCGGAAAATGCAGCCACACGACCCGCTCCCAAAGAAGAGGACAAGTCCGGGGGCGTCAAAGCCGAAGAAACCGCAGCACCCAGGGAAGAGGCCGAAGTAATAGGAGAGACCGCGGCTGAACAAGCAGCAAAACCCGAGGAAGAGGCTGGAACTAACGGAGCGGCAAAGCCTGAAGGAGAGGCTGAAGCCAACGGAGCAGCCGCGTCCGAGGGAGACGCTGAAACTAAAGGAGAAGGCGAAGAATGAGCAGTGCGCCGCCCATCACAAAGGAAAAGTTCTGCGGACACCTGATGACGATTACACGCCATCACAATATGGTGTGCGCATACTGCCTGCGTGCGGGACTCATCCGGCAGGGGCTGACTCATGACCTCAGCAAGTTTTCGCCGACGGAATTTCTGGTCGGCGCGCGCTATTACCAGGAAGGAAAGCGGAGCCCCAACAACGCGGAGCGGGAGGACACGGGCGTATCGATGTCCTGGCTGCACCACAAGGGGAGAAACCGGCACCATTTCGAATACTGGATCGATTACACACTGAACCCGAAAGAGGGAAACATTCTTGCGGGCATGCAGATGCCGCGCCGGTATGTGGCGGAGATGATCTTCGACCGCGTGAGCGCGAGCCGGGTGTATCTGGGAGAGAAGTATTCGGACGGGGAACCGCTCCGGTATTTCCTGAAGAGCCGTGAGAGGTGCTGGTTCATCAACGACGTGACGAAACGGCAGATGGAATTCCTCCTCCGCATGTGGGCGGAGAAGGGGGAGGACCACACGATCGGTTATATCCGTCATGTCTTTCTGGCGGGCGAGAACCGCTGGAAATAAAGCAGCCGGAACGGGCAATATCCCATGGGGAAAAGGAGCCGGAACGGGCAGACCCTCATGGAGAAAAACTGCTGGAAAGGGCAATTCCCCATGGAGATAAAACTGCCGGAATGGGAAAATGCCCCATGGAGATGAAACTGTGACCAACGAAAAGAGCCGGGGAACAGGCAGTAACGCGGATTACTACGATTACAACCTGATCGCCGTCATCATCCTGCTGATTGGATTCGGGCTTGTGATGCTGTACAGCACAAGCTCGTATTCTGCAGGAATCAAATTTAATAATGACCTGTATTTTTTCAAAAAGCAGGCGATGATCTCCGTCGTCGCGATTGCGGCGGCTGTGGCGGTATCATTCCTGGATTACCACGTGCTCTGGAGGCTTTCGGGATTTCTTTATTTCTCGGCGATCGTCCTTATGCTGCTCACGCGGACGCCGATCGGCATCACGGTGAACGGCGCGAGGCGGTGGATCCGGATCATGGGTGTCAGTTTTCAGCCGGCGGAGGTCGCGAAGATCGCCGTGATTGTCTTTCTTCCGGTCATGATCGTCAAGATGGGGAGAAAATTCCGAGGGATTAAAGCGGTTCTGCCGCCCTTTATCGCGGGCCTCATACAGGCGTTCGCGGCCCTTGTCTTCACGCAGAACCTGAGCACCGCGATTATCATCATGATGATTTCCTGCGTGATCATATTTATCGCGCATCCCGACACTCTGCCGTTCCTGCTTCTGGCAGCGGGCGTCGCCGCCGTTGCGGCGCTGATCGTTTTTCTGATCGCGCGGTCCGGCGCGGCGGGGAATTTCAGAAGCATGCGCATCCTGGTCTGGCTGAACCCCGAAAAATACGCGCGTGAGCAGGGGTACCAGATCATGCAGTCGCTTTATGCCCTCGGCAGCGGCGGCCTGTTCGGCAAGGGGCTGGGAAACAGCACGCAGAAGCTGGGCGCCCTCCCGGAGGCGGAGAACGACATGATCTTCTCCATTATCTGCGAGGAACTCGGCGTTTTCGGCGGCATGATTGTCATCATGCTGTTCATCTACCTGCTTTACCGCCTGTTTTTCATCGCGCAGAATGCGCAGGATCTCTTCGGAGCATTGATGGTCACCGGGATCTTCGGGCATATCGCCCTGCAGGTGATCTTCAATATATGCGTAGTTGTGAATCTGATTCCCACGACCGGCATTACCCTGCCGTTCGTCAGCTACGGAGGAACCTCTGTCGTGTTCCTGATGCTGGAGATGGCGATCGCCCTGTCCGTGTCCATGCAGATCCGCTTTAAGCGGACGGAGCTGGATCTCTGGGGAGAAGTCGTGGGCGGACCGGAGGCGGAGCGCGCCTGACTGAAATATAGGCTTGGATCTTAGAGCAAATACATCTGACCGAAGCATAGACTTGGATCTCAGGGCGGATGAATCTGTCCGAAACATTAACATGGATCTTAGAGCGGATGCATTTTTTTAAAAAACCAATATTTAGAGCGAATGCATCTTGCCAGAGATATAAGACCGGAAATGAGAGGGGAACGCACTTGCCCGCAATTTACGGCAGGTGCAATAGCAAAGCGGCAAAGGCCGCTGCCAATACAAACAAAGGAGACTTTGAATATGCTGGAAAAAATGAGAAGCTTTATTGCAGAACAGCTCAACATCGACGAGGAGGAGATCGTCATCGATTCCAATTTCCGCGATGATCTCGGCGCAGACTCGCTGGATCTCTATGAACTCGCGATGAACCTTGAGGACGAATACTCCCTCGAGATTCCGATTGAGGAACTGCAGACACTTAATACTGTCGGTGATGTCATCAATTATCTCGCCGCACACGGAATCGAGGAGTAAATATCATCATGGTAAAAACCAGATTTGCACCCAGTCCGACGGGCAGAATGCACGTTGGCAACCTTAGAACGGCCCTTTATTCCTATCTGATCGCGCGTCACGCGGACGGGACTTTCATGCTCCGGATCGAGGACACGGATCAGGAGAGGTATGTGGAAGGGGCTGTGGACATCATTATGCGCACACTCGCGTACGCAGGTCTGACGGTCGATGAGGGACCGGACCGCGACGGAGGCGTAGGACCCTACGTGCAGTCTGAGCGCGTCGCCGCCGGCATTTACAAAAAGTACGCGGAGGAGCTGATCAAAAAAGGCGAGGCCTATTACTGCTTCTGCACAAAAGAGCGTCTGGAATCCCTGAAAACCGAGGATGGGTATGCGGTATACGACAAGCACTGCCTCTCCCTGACCCCGGAGGAAATTCAGGCGAATCTTGACAGCGGAATGCCCTACGTGGTCCGTCTCAATGTCCCAAATGAGGGGACGACGACGTTCCGCGACGAAATCTACGGCGACATTTCCGTCGACAACGCGGAGCTCGACGACATGATCCTCATCAAGTCCGACGGGTATCCGACCTACAACTTCGCCAATGTCATCGATGACCATCTGATGGGCATCACCCACGTCGTCCGAGGCAATGAGTACCTCGCGTCCTCTCCGAAATACAACCGGATCTACGACGCGTTCGGCTGGGAGGTCCCGGTCTACGTGCACTGCCCGCTGATCACGGATGAGACCCACGCGAAGCTCAGCAAACGGTCGGGCCACTCCTCATTCGAGGACCTGCTGGACATCGGTTTCCTGCCGGAAGCGATCGTCAATTACACGGCGCTCCTTGGCTGGAATCCCCCCGACAACGAGGAAATGATGTCCCTTGACGAGCTCATCAAAAAGTTCGATTACCGTAAGATCAACAAGTCCCCGGCTGTCTTTGACATGGGCAAGCTGCGGTGGATGAACGGTGAGTACATCAAGGCGATGGACGCGGATGCATTTTACGAAAAAGCACTGCCGTATATTGCGGAGGCTGTTCCGGAGGAGACGATCGACCGTCATGAGCTCGCATCCCTCGCGCAGAGCAGGATCGAGACCTTCTGCGATATCGGCGAGCTGCTCGGTTTCTTCCACGAGGTGCCGGAGTACGACGTGAGTCTTTACACACACAAGAAGATGAAGACGACACCCGAGCTCTCCCTGGAGGTGCTGAAGAAGGTACAGCCGTTCCTTGAAGGATTGACGGATTATTCCAATGACGCCCTCTTCGCGTCTCTTTCGGAATTCGCGAAGGAGAACGGCTGGAAGAACGGGCAGGTGATGTGGCCGGTCCGTACGGCGGTTTCCGGCAAAGCCATGACGCCGGGCGGCGCGACGCAGCTTCTTTCGCTCCTTGGAAAAGAGGAGTCGCAAAAACGAATCGGCGATGCGGTACAGAAACTCGGAGAGGCTTTATCCTGACACACCTTCCCGGGAAACTTTATGGAAAATGCAGCCGGCCTTCGCACCGGCCATCGTAAGCCAGAGGGATGTCTTCTGGCTTACACTTTGCACTTCACAGTACTTTACAGGCAGCAATCCTTTTCACTGGCTGAGCTGCGGCAGCGGCAAATACGCAGGGAAGCAAAGGATCTGCTGGCTTTAGATTCGGAGTGGGGCATTCCATAACGGATGCAGCGGATATGCAATTTGGAACAACAGATAACGAGGTAGTATGAACGAAATCACAAAACGGCGGACCTTCGCCATCATCTCGCACCCGGATGCGGGCAAGACGACTCTCACGGAGAAGTTCCTGCTTTACGGCGGCGCGATCAATCTGGCGGGTTCAGTTAAGGGCAAGGCCACCGCGCGGCACGCGGTGTCGGACTGGATGGAGATCGAGAAGCAGAGAGGAATCTCTGTGACATCTTCCGTCCTGCAGTTTAATTACGGGGGATTCTGCATCAACATTCTGGACACACCGGGGCACCAGGATTTCTCGGAGGACACCTACCGGACGCTCATGGCGGCGGATTCCGCTGTCATGGTGATCGACGGGGCGAAGGGCGTCGAGCCGCAGACCCGAAAGCTGTTCAAGGTGTGTGCGAGAAGGCATATTCCGATCTTCACCTTTATCAACAAGCTCGACCGGGATACGAGGGATTCTTTCGAACTGACCGATGAAATCGAGAAGGAGCTCGGAATCCCGTGCTGTCCGATCAACTGGCCGATCGGCTCCGGAAAGAACTTTAAAGGGGTTTATGACCGCGGCACGGAGAAAGTGCTGCTGTTCAGCGATACAAAAAAAGGCACGAAGGAAGGGACAATCACGGAACTTTCCCCCGAGGATCCGTCCTTTACGGAGTACGTGACGGAGGAGGAGAAGGAGCAGCTCATGGATGAGATCGAGCTCCTCGACGGCGCGTCGGCGGAATTCGATCTCGAGGCGGTGCGCCGCGGCGAGATCTCTCCGGTGTTCTTCGGGTCGGCGCTGACAAACTTCGGTGTGGAGACATTTTTGCAGCATTTCCTGGAAATGACGACCCCGCCGCTGGCCAGAATGTCCGATAAGGGCCTGATCGAACCGGAGGAGCACGGCTTCTCGGCGTTCGTGTTTAAGATCCAGGCCAATATGAACAAGAACCACCGCGACCGGATTGCGTTTATGCGGATCGTATCTGGCCATTATGACGCCAATATGGAAGTCTGGCATGTCCAGGGCAAGCGGAAGCAGCGTCTGTCCCAGCCGCAGCAGATGATGGCGGAGGAGCGTCATATCGTCGACGAGGCGTGGGCCGGAGATATCATCGGCGTATTTGATCCGGGCATCTTTTCGATCGGTGACACGGTGTGCGAGCCGGGCGAGGATTTCCGCTACGGAGGAATTCCTACATTCTCGCCGGAGCATTTTGCGCGGGTGCGGCAGGTGGACACCATGAAACGGAAGCAGTTCACGAAGGGGATCGAGGAGATCGCCCAGGAGGGCGCGATCCAGATCTTCCAGGAATTTCATTCCGGGATGGAGGAGATTATTGTCGGCGTGGTGGGCGTCCTGCAGCTCGATGTGCTCAAATTCCGTCTCGAAAATGAGTACAAAGTCGAGATCCGCATGGAGACACTTCCCTACGAGACGATCCGCTGGATTGAAAATCCGGAGGAGGTCGACGTCGAAAATCTCACCGGTACGAGTGACATGAAGAAGGTGATCGACATGAGGCGGAACCCGCTGCTGCTTTTTGTACACGAGTGGAGCGTGGGTATGACCCTCGACCGCAACCCGGATCTTCGCCTCAGCGAATTCGGCGGCTGGGAGGAGTAACGGAAGTTCGCTGTCCGGGACTATTAACCGAGCTCGTTAAAACAGGCCCGGAACTTTTAGTCCGGATCGTCATAACGTGGACCGGCTTTTTGAACCCTCGCCTGCGCCTCCACCGCATAGAGGGGAACTGCTTTTCAGTTTACACTTTTGTAATGGAGACTGCCCCCTTTGGGGATTGAAAAACAAAAACGGTCTAGTTATAATGAAATTCTAGTGGAGATGTGTGCACAGCTTCTTGTGTTGCTGCGCCTTGAAAAGGAGAGCTTATGTCTGATATTCAGAATACATATATGATTAACGAAGAAGAAGGCAGTACTGTTCGGATTGCGGATGAAGTGGTGGCCGTGATCGCGGGTCTCGCTGCGACGGAGGTCACGGGGGTGGCTTCTCTCGGCGGCGGAATTACGGGCAGCATGGTCGCCAGAAAGGGAATCAAAGCCCTCTCAAGAGGCGTAAAGATCACGGTGAATGAGAACCAGGAGGTCCGCGTGGACCTCATCATCAATCTGGGATACGGCTACAACATTCCGGAAGTGGCCGGCGAGGTGCAGGACAAGGTCAGTTCCGCGATCGAGAACATGATCGGCATGAAGGTTACGGACGTCAATATCAAGGTCGCCGGGATCGCCACGGAGGAAGATGAGTAAGCAGGAAGATTGTGATGCGGGTCGTTTGGAAAGCATTTAAGGGGATGTTTTTCGATTATCATAAACGATTCGGCGGAGCAGTATTCGGCAGATCCTTTGAGGGTGCTGCAGGACAGGCCGCAGCTGTACAGGCGGGACACTGTATGACAGCGGCCGGCTGAGAGTTAAAGGAAGCTGCAAGGGGCAGCGACCGGCAAAACAGACAGGAAACTGCGGGGGCAGATTTCTGACTGGATGGTAAGGGGTGTTACGATTTTATTCATTTAAGGGGAGAAATGAATTGAGCAGGAGAAAACTAAGGGAGCATCTGTTTAAGCTCGTTTATTTGTATGCGTTCAATCCTCCGGAGGGGATGGAGGAACAGGTCGCATTGTATCTGGACAGCATCGACAAGCTGTCGGATGAGGACAGGGAGTATCTGAGCCGCCGCTATTTAGAGATCGCAGGGAAGATCGATTCGATCGACAGCGTTCTCAACCGGACGGCCAAGGGTTGGAAGACCAACCGCTTCGCGAGCTGCGATCTGGCAATTCTTCGCGTGGCGGTCTATGAGATGAAGTATGACGAGCGGATCCCGGACGGGGTCGCCATCAATGAGGCGGTGGAACTCGCCAAGATGTATGGCGGGGATGAATCACCGTCCTTCATAAACGGGATTCTCGGGGAGATAGCAAGATCGGGATCATGAGACGGATCTATACAGTCGGGCAGGTCAATCGCTACATCAAGGGACTCTTTACGGGGGACGGACTTCTGTCCGCGATTCTTGTGCGCGGCGAAGTGTCCAACTGTAAATATCATTCCTCGGGACATATCTATTTTTCCATTAAAGACGAGACAGGGACGCTGTCCTGCATCATGTTCGCCGGCAATCGCAGGGGACTCGCCTTCCGCATGAAGGACGGGGACAAGGTGGTTGTGGGCGGCACTGTTGATGTCTATGAGAGGGACGGCCGCTATCAGCTCTACGCCAGAGAGATTCAGCTCGAAGGCGAAGGGCTTCTTTACGAGCGCTTCATGCGGCTGAAGACAGAGCTCGAGGAGCAGGGTCTCTTCGACCCCATGTATAAAAAGCCGATCCCCCGCTACGCCTCCCGCGTCGGCATTGTCACGGCGCCGACCGGTGCCGCGATCCGCGACATCGAGTCGATCTCCGCGAGGAGAAATCCATACGTACAACTGATTCTTTGTCCTGCGCTCGTGCAGGGAGACGGCGCGAAGGAGAGCATCGTCCGCGGAATCCGCGCCCTCGACGGCAAGGTGGATGTGATCATTGTCGGCCGCGGCGGCGGTTCCTACGAGGACCTGTTTGCGTTCAATGAGGAGGAGGTCGCCCGCGCGATCTTCGAGTGCAGTACGCCGATCATTTCCGCTGTCGGACATGAGACAGATACAACGATCGCGGACTTCGCGGCCGACATGCGTGCGCCGACACCATCCGCGGCAGCCGAACTGGCCGTATTTGATTACGCCAAATACATCCATGATCTCACCACTGCTTCCCGCCGTCTGACGGGAGCCCTGGCGCATAGACTTGAAATCGCAAGAAGCCGCGAACAGTATCTTTCAGCACGGTTTACAGGCAATGCGCCTGTTGTGAAGATCCGCGACGCCCGGAGGCACGCGGCGGATCTGGAGTCTGTCTTCGAAGAGGCCGTGGTTTCTTCCATTGCGGACGCGTGGGAACGGGCAGCTGTCCTGCAGGACAGTATGACAGAGTCACTCGAAGGAGCTTTGCAGAAGGCAGGCGAGCGCGCAGACACCCTCGGTGAGAGACTGACAGATGACCTCCGGGAGACGGTCCGGGAGCGAAGAACAAAACTCCAGGTCCTCGCGGCAGCATTTGACGGCAGGAGCCCGCTGAAGAGGCTCATGCAGGGGTATTCGTATGTGCAGGACGCATCGGCCAAAGCGGTGACCTCTGTCGACTCCGTATCGCCCGGGGACGTGCTCACAATTCACGTGACGGACGGCGTGATCGGGGCAGAGGTGAAGGAGAAGAAGAAAGCAGCCTTGCAGTCCGGACTTGCGGACTCATAGATTTAGTGGGCTGAATCGAGATTATTGCATCACAGAGCCCATATCCGTCAGGCATCATGGCCCGAGCAGCGTCAACCTTGCTAACTAGCCCACGCTTTCAAGAAAGCGGGGGGCTGAATCAAGACTTTTGCATCATAGAGCTCACCATGAGGGGCTGATTAGCATCAACCTTGCTAACTAGCCCACGCTTTCAAGAGAGCCGGGGGGCTGAATCAAGACTTTTGCATCATAGAGCCCACCATGAGGGGCTGATTAGTATCAACCTTGCTAACTAGCCCACGCTTTCAAGAGAGCCGGGGGCTGGATCAAGGCTTTTGCATTGCAGAGCCCACATATAGCAGACAATTTAAGTAGAGCTGCGCCAATCTAGATGCCCTGAGGAATACTATAAACGAGAGCAAAAAAAAGAACATAAAAGAAAAAATATAGAAGAGAATAAGGTGAAGAGAGAAAGAAGATGGCAGAAGAAAATAATACTGCGGAGAACCTCACCGTGGAACAGAGCTTCGAAAAGCTGGAAGCGATGGCGGCGCGTCTCGAGAGCGAGGATGTAACCCTTGAAGAGAGCTTTCAGCTCTATGAGGAAGGAATGAAAATTCTGAAAGATCTGCATGAAAGACTGGACTCCTATGAGAAGAAAATGAAGATTTTGACCGGAGGCGTGGAGGAAGAGTTTTGAAAAAACGTCTGGATACACTTCTTGTCGAGAAAGGGCTTGCGCCGTCCAGAGAGAAAGCAAAAGCGCTTATTATGTCCGGCATTGTTTATGTCGACGGAAGAAAGTCGGACAAAGCAGGCATGACCTATGAGGAGACGCTCCCTGTGGAAGTGCGCGGGGCGAAACTTCGGTATGTAAGCCGCGGCGGTCTCAAACTGGAGAAAGCATTGCAGGTCTTTCCAATTTCAGTGGAAGGAAAAGTCTGCTTTGATATCGGCAGTTCGACGGGCGGCTTCACCGACTGCATGCTGCAAAACGGAGCAGCAAAAGTATATGCGATCGATGTCGGACGCGGCCAGCTTGACTGGAAACTTCGCAATGATCCGCGCGTGGTTTCCATGGAGAAGACAAATATTCGCTATGTGCTGCCGGAGGATCTTCCCGAGAAAGGATCTTTCGCGAGTATTGATGTGAGCTTTATCTCTCTTCATCTGGTTCTGCCGCCGACCGCCGCATTGCTTGAGGATGACGGGGAGATTGTGTGCCTCATCAAGCCGCAGTTCGAGGCAGGAAGAGAAAAAGTAGGAAAGAAGGGCGTTGTCCGGGATCCGGCAATCCACGAAGAAGTGATCAGAAGCGTATTGGATTATGCCTGTGAAGCGAGTCTTCAACCGTTGATGCTGGATTACTCGCCGGTCAAGGGCCCGGAGGGCAATATAGAATACCTCTGCCTTTTAAAAAAGGCCGCTGCGGTTGATGTACATACGATAAATGATGCCATTATCAAGAAAGTCGTTGAAGAAGCCCACTCCTCTCTTGACTAAGTCACCAGCGGGTGAAAAGCAAGGCTTCGCGGGTATGAGACCCGTACAAGCGAAGGTTTCACCCGCGCAGCGATGCTTAAAGGCGGCCGCGGGTAAAAAGCAAGATATTCTGGGTTTCTTACCCGCAGAAGCGAAAGTCTCACCCGCGCAGCGAAGAACGAAAGCTGCTGTGGGTGAAAAGCAAGATCTTCCGGGTTTCTTACCCGCAGAAGCGCAAGTCTCACCCGCGCAGCGAAGAGCAAAAGCGGCCGCGGGTAAAAAGCGAGGTTTCGCGGGTATATTACCCGCAAGAGATCAAATTTGCCTGCGAAGCGGGATAGATAACGATGTGAAGAAGAGAACCGGAAGAAAACAGGAAGAAGAGAATCGGGATAATACAGGACAAAGAGAACCGGAAGAAAACAAGAAGAAGAGAACCGGAAGTATACTGGAAGAAGGGAACCGGAAGAATACAGGACAAAGAGAAGATTCTGGGGAAGGACTGCCATGAATATCATCGGAATTATCATGAATAATCAGATCGAGAACGCGGAACCCGTCGCGGAAGAAATCCGCGCTTATCTGGCGAACCGCGGACGAAGCTGCTACGTCTCTGAAACAGGCGAGGATCTTCCGATCAGCTGTGAGTGCGCCCTTGTACTTGGCGGCGACGGCACGCTCCTGCGCGCCGCAAAAGTGGTCCTCGACCGCCAGCTTCCGCTTTTCGGCATCAATCTTGGCACACTCGGATATCTTGCGGAAATCGGGACAGAAGATATCATTCCTTCCCTTGACCGTATTTTAGACGGGGAATTCAGTATCGAGAAGCGTATGATGCTGAGCGGAACGATCATAAGGGACGGGAAACCGGTTTTATCGGACACGGCTCTTAATGAAATCTCGCTCAGCCGTCTGAAGCAGCTGCGCGCATATTGCATTAAGAACTATGTCAATGGTGTTCTTCTAAGCACCTACAGTGCGGACGGCATGATCATATCCACGGCGACGGGATCCACCGGATATAACCTGTCTGTCGGGGGGCCGATCGTCTCTCCGGAGGCGGAACTGATCGTGATGACGCCTCACGCCGCTCATTCACTGATCTCAAGGAGCATCGTTCTTCCCGGCAGTGACGAGGTGTGCGTGGAAATTGGGGAGGGACGGAGCGGCTTCACTGAAGAGGTAGTTTCTGCATGGTTTGACGGTGATAATCGCATGAACCTCTCCACCGGTGACTGCATCGCCATCCGCAAAGAAAAGCGCTATACAAATATTATAAAAATAAGCCATCTCAGTTTTGTCGAAATTCTCCGCCGAAAGATGTCACAGGCATAATTCTGAATCGGACAGATGAACCATTCGATTGAATCTAAGATCTCCGCTGCAGGATATCACAGGGAAGCCCTTTTTCAGAGGAGAACAACAGTTGTAAGCACGTTTTCAAGATATCACAGGGAAGCCCTTTTTCAGAGGAGAACAACAGTTGTAAGCACATTTTCAAGATATCACAAGTGCAGTCCTTTTCAGAGGAGAACAACAGTTGTAAGCACAGCTTCAAGATATCACAAGCGCAGTCTTTTTCAGAGGAGATCGACTCTTGCAAGTGTAGCTTCAAGATATTAGAAAAGATTCTCAAAAAGAGATCAACTATAGTATTTGCAGTTGCAAGATAACACACGCGCAGTTCTTTTTTATATAGAACTATTATAACAAGTGCAAAGGAAACGCATCCCATGAAGAACGCACGTCACCAGCAGATCCTGAAACTCATTCAGAAATACAGCATCGGCACGCAGGAAGAGCTTGCCGCTTGCCTCAACGAATCCGGTTTTACGGTTACGCAGGCGACGGTCTCCCGTGACATCCGTCAGCTCCGTCTTCATAAAGCACCCGATGAGAATGGGAGGCTTCGCTATGTGTTCGACAGCGGGGACAGTCCGGATATTGCGAAGCGGTACCGGGATGTCCTGAAGGCTTCCTACGTCTCCATGGATGTATCCTTTAACATACTTGTCATGCACACCGTGTCCGGAATGGCCATGGCGGCTGCAGCTGCCCTTGACTCCCTTGACTGGCCCGAAATTCTCGGCTGCATAGCAGGAGATGATACAATCTTTATCGTGATCCGCAGCCCGGAAGACGCAGAAAATCTGATATTCAGAATAAAAGAGATGATCGACATCCCGCAGTTGTAATGAAGCAAAAATGCAACTTGAAGAGATGATCGACATCCCGCAGTTGTAATGAAGCAAAAATGCAACTTGAAGAGATGATCGACATCCCGCAGTTGTAATGAAGTATCAAATACAGCTTAAAGAGATGATCGGCATCTTGCAGATGAAAAAACCATCAAATACAGCTTAAAGAGATGATCGACACCCCACTGCTGTAGTAACACATAAAATGCAGCAAAAATCAGATGGCGAATAAAGCCCCTGCTTCCGCCGCAAATTCAAACTAAAGGACACCTGCTTCTGCAGCAGCTCCCCCGGAGGACATAGATGTTACGAAACCTGCATATCAAAAATTTAGCCCTCATCAAGGAGGTTGACGTCGACTTCACGGAGGGCCTCAACATCCTGACCGGTGAGACAGGCGCCGGCAAATCGATCATCGTCGACTCGATCGGTCTGGCTCTGGGAGAGCGCGCCCAGCGGGAACTCATCCGCAAGGACAGGGGCGCCGCGATCGCGGAGCTTGTGTTCGAGGTGACGGATGGGGAAACGGTGCGCATTTTAAAGGAAATGGATGTGGAGCCGGAGGACGGCGTCCTGATCATTTCCAGAAAAATGCAGGACGGACGATCCCAGTTCCGCGTCAACGGCGAAACCCGGACGGCCTCTGAAGTCCGTGAGATCGCCTCTCTTCTCCTCGACATCCACGGGCAGAGCGAGCACCAGAAACTCCTTCACGAGGACCACCAGCTGATGCTCCTGGACCGTTTCGGCGGGGCGGAGCTCGCGGCCGCGAAGGAGCGGAACGCCGAGGCCTACCGGACTTATGCCGCGTGCGGGAAGGACCTCCGCCACTATCAGATGAATGAGCGGGAGAGAGAGCAGAGACTGTCCTTTTTGGAGTATGAAATCAGCGAGATAGAGGAAGCGGATCTCAAAGAGGGAGAGGACGAGGAACTGGAAGCTCTCTTTCGGAAGCTGTCGGCCGCCGGAAAGATCGCGTCCGCGGTTTCTGAGGCGCACGAGGTAACCGGGTACGATGGAAACGGCGCGGGAGAAGGCATCGGCAGTGCCCTGAAAAAGCTGGAAAATGTCAGCACATTTGACCCTTCCCTTGAAGATCTCGTCTCCCAGCTCTCTCAGATCGAGAGCCTTCTCAATGACTTCAACCGCGACCTCATGGAGTACGCAGATGAGCTGGATTACGAGTCCGGGACGCTCGAGGAGACGGAAGACCGCCTCAATATCATCAACCGGATGAAATCGAGATACGGCGGCAGCATTCCGGAGATTCTGGAATCGCTCGATGAGCGTCGGAAAGAAGTGGAGGAACTGGAGGATTACGAGGCGCGGCGGGCCGCCGCGGAGAAGAGGGCGGAGCAGGCACTGGAAAAACTGCGCGCCGCGGCTGAAGAACTGACCGGGATTCGCAAGCAGACGGCGGAAAGGTTCGTCAGCGAGGCAGCGGCTGAATTTTCCGAGCTGAATTTTGCGCGGGCAGATTTCGCGATTGAGTTTGACACGAAGGAGAAGATCGATGCCGGCGGGCAGGACCGCATCGAATTTGTGATCGCCACGAACCCCGGCGAGTCCCGCCGCCCCCTGAAAAATGTCGTTTCCGGCGGCGAACTTTCCCGCCTCATGCTCGGAATCCGGACGATGTTCGCGGGGGAGGACCGGACGGGAACGATCATATTTGACGAGATCGACAGCGGGATCAGCGGGCGGACCGCGCAGAAGGTGGCGGAGAAGCTGGCGAAGGTCGCGCGGACACACCAGGTCCTCTCCATCACGCACCTGCCGCAGATCGCGGCGATGGCGGACGCGCACTACGGCATCACGAAGACGCTCGGGGACGCCGGCGCGATTACGAATATCGAGCCTCTTGATCCCGGCGAGGCCGAGGAGGAGATCGCGCGTCTCATCGGCGGCGCAGCCGTTACGGAGAACACGCGCCGCTCGGCAGCGGAGATGCGGGAAATGTGCCGGCAGTTTAAAGAGGAACACCTCTAGGCGATCCGTCATCAATTCAGCGGCGCAGCCGTCACGGGAACACGTACCGACCGGCAGCGGAGATGCGGGAAATATGACGTCCGTTTAAAAAAGAACGTCTGCGTGGATGCATTTTTCAAATTTAAGTAAAAATGACGAAGATGTGTCGACAATGTGATGTATTTTTATTATAATTGAACACAGTTAGGGCATATCCTGAAGGGAGGGAAATATCATTATGAAAAATATTCTGTTTGTTGCATCAGAAAGCGTACCGTTCCTCAAAACCGGGGGACTTGCGGATGTTGTCGGTTCTTTGCCCAAGGAGCTCGACAAGGAGTATTTTGACTGCCGCGTGATCCTTCCCTATTACTCCTGCATGGCGCAGAAATGGAAGGATATGCTCGCGTACAAGACCAATTTCTATATGGATTTCGACTGGAACAGCTGCTACGTCGGGATATTTGAGTGTGAGTACGACGGAATTAAGTTCTATTTTATTGATAACCAGGACTATTTTTCCGGGGACAAGCCGTATGAGGATATGCCGTGGGATCTGGGAAGATTCGCGTTCTTCTGCAAGGCGGCGCTGTCCATCCTGCCGACGATCGAATTCCGTCCGGACGTGATCCACTGCCACGACTGGCAGACAGGACTTGTGCCGGTGTATCTGAACGCGTATTTCCAGGATAATGAATTCTATCGCGGCATCAAGACCGTTATGACGATCCACAACCTGAAGTTCCAGGGACTTTGGGATGCGAAGCAGATGAAGGATATCGTCGGACTGTCCGACTATTACTTCACGCCGGATAAGATGGAATTCAACCACGACGGCAATCTGCTGAAGGGCGGCCTTGTTTATGCGGACGCGATCACGACCGTTTCGAATACGTATGCGGAAGAGATCAAGATGCCGTATTACGGCGAGGGGCTTGACGGGCTGATGCGCGCGCGTGCCAACGACCTGCGCGGCATTGTCAACGGTATTGACTATACAGATTTCAATCCGGAGACGGACAAGCACATTTTCAAGAATTACAATGCGCAGAACTTCCGCAAGGAGAAGGTCAAGAACAAGATCAAGCTGCAGGAAGAGCTGGGCCTCACCGTCGATCCGAAGGTCATGACGATCGGTATCGTGTCCCGTCTCACGGACCAGAAGGGCTTCGACCTGATCGCGTATGTGATGGACGAGATGTGCCAGGATGCGGTGCAGTTCGCCGTGCTCGGCACCGGAAATGAGCAGTATGAGAATATGTTCCGTCACTTTGCGTGGAAGTACAGCGGCAAGGTCTCCGCGCAGATCTACTATAACGAGGCGCTTTCCCATAAGATCTACGCCGGGTGCGACACATTCCTGATGCCGTCACAGTTCGAGCCCTGCGGCCTGTCACAGCTCATGGCGCTCCGCTACGGCACACTGCCGATCGTCCGCGAGACCGGCGGCCTCAAGGATACGGTCGAGCCGTACAACGAGTACGAGAGAACCGGAACGGGCTTCTCCTTCATGAACTACAACGCACATGAGATGATGGCGACAGTCCGCTATGCCGAGAAGATCTTCTACGACAACAAGCGTGAGTGGAACCGCATGGTCGACCGCGCGATGGCACAGGACTTCTCATGGAAAGCTTCCGCCAAGAAGTACCAGGAGATGTACGACTGGCTCATCGACAAGTAAAAACAGCACTTCCAGCGGCCACGGGAAACCGTGGCCCTTTTTTTGTGTACCACGGGGTGTACCAGGATTTCATAAGTTCAGAAGTGGGTGTTGACAGCGCAGAAGAAGTAAGGTATAGTATCAAATATGAACACGAACACATGTTCTAGAGAACAAACATTCTATATATGCGACAGGTTTATCATATAAAACGGACATCTAAATATGGGTTTGAAGATCCACATATAGAGCTGTACGACAGCATATTCGTTAGGTGATTCTCATATATGAAAAGCAAATGCATATATACCAGTCTATTTCAGATTGCAAGATAAAGAGGAGAAAAACACGTGAAAAAATCATCCGGAAGCAGCGAAAAAGTCTACAAAGCAACAGCAAAAGCCCTCCGCGAGGAGAAAGAGAAAGCCCTGGAGGCTGCGATCGGCCAGCTTGAGAAGGAATTCGGCAAGGGAACTGTCATGAAACTCGGCGAGGCCAATGAATCCATGAACATCGAGGCGATCCCGACGGGCTCCCTTTCACTCGACATTGCACTCGGAGTCGGCGGCGTCCCCAAGGGCCGCATCATTGAGATCTATGGCCCTGAGTCGAGCGGTAAGACAACCGTGGCGCTTCATATGGTAGCAGAAGTCCAGAAGCGGGGCGGCATCGCGGGCTTTGTGGACGCGGAGCATGCGCTCGACCCGGTCTACGCGAAGAATATCGGCGTTGACATCGAGAACCTGTACATCTCGCAGCCCGATTCGGGCGAACAGGCCCTTGAAATCGCGGAAACGATGGTCAGATCCGGTGCCGTGGACATTATCGTCGTGGACTCAGTCGCCGCGCTTACACCGCAGGCGGAGATCGACGGGGACATGGGTGATTCTCATGTGGGCCTGCAGGCGCGCCTCATGAGCCAGGCGCTCCGCAAACTGACTGCCAGTGTGAGTAAGACAAAGTGCATCGTGATCTTCATCAACCAGCTTCGTGAGAAGATCGGCGTGATGTTCGGCAACCCGGAGACCACAACCGGCGGCCGCGCCCTGAAATTCTACGCGTCGATCCGGATGGATGTCCGCAGGATCGAGACACTGAAAGCCGGTGGAGATATGGTCGGCAACCGGGCCCGCATCAAGATCGTAAAGAATAAGGTGGCTCCGCCCTTTAAGGAGGCACAGTTTGACATCATGTTCGGCAAGGGCATCTCAAAATCCGGCGACGTTCTGGATCTGGCCGTCTCGAATGACATCGTTGAAAAGAGCGGCTCCTGGTTCGCATATGCCGGCAGCAAGATCGGCCAGGGCCGTGAGAATGCGAAACTGTATCTCGAGAACAACCCGGATCTGTTATATGAGATCGAGCAGAAGGTCCGCGGCGCATACGGACTTCCTGTCGATGAAGAGTTTGAACTCGGAGAGGAGGAGATCCCTGCAGCAGGCACATCTTCGGCAAATGCATCCAGTGACGACGCCGAACTCTAAGGAACAGACACATCTTCGGCAAATGCATCCAGCGATGACGAAAAGTAACTACCGTAAACGAGAAGGCCTTTGACAGAAGATCCAGGTTTCACCATGGACAAAGATAGAACCAATAAAATTGATAATAAGAATACCACAGACAAAGAGAAGACGAGGGCCAGAAAAACGGCCCTCGTCCTCCTTACCGACATGGACAGAACGGAGATGCAGCTGTTGGAGAAACTCCGCAAGGCCGGATTCTCTGAAGAAGTCGTGCGCGATGCCGTTGAATATGTCCGCGGATTTGGATACATTAATGATGAACGTTA
>JAFRMI010000059.1 GCA_017430765.1 Lachnospiraceae bacterium
AACAATTTATTATGGAACGAGGTGGATGGTCTGATTCTGGCGTAATGAAAAACGTATACCGTCATGCACTTGCTTCAGAAGAAGATGAGATTAACAAAACAATATCCTCAAGTTTTACAAAAGTTTTCTTTGAAAATAACATATGAACAAATACTCATGACATCCATCGTGACATCCACACTATGATTTATTGGAATATTTTATTCTTATACGGCATAAATTATTCGTATTAGGAATATTGCGAAACATGAAAAAAGCCTGTAAAATCAAGGTTTTCTTGAAAATACAGGCTTTTCTTAAAAGTAGCGAGAGGGGGACTTGAACCCTCGACACCGCGGGTATGAACCGCGTGCTCTAGCCAGCTGAGCTACCTCGCCTTACGCAATCATTTTTGACTGCCCGATTAGTATACTAAAGACTCTCACTTCTTGTCAAGCATGAATCCTGCAGAAATAAGGAGAAATATGGGGGAATAAAGAAGAACCGCAGGAAGCGGAGGGTCGTGTTCCATTCGGCATCTTTCTCTAGAAGATCATGCAGAGAATAGACATAGTACCCTCGTTTCTGGTGTTCACAAATTCGGCTCTCACAGTATACGTTTTGCCCTTCTTCATAGCCGGTATACGGATCTTCGCGGATGCGAGTGCCCGTCCTTCTACCTTATATGTTTTTTCTGTCCGGTTATCCTCAAAAGAAGCTGAAGTCACAACCCATCCGGCCGCAGGCACGATATTCAGATTTCCGGCTTTTGCGCTCTTTTTCAATTCGTAACTGACCATGCTGTCTTTGGCGAACAGTTTTTTCAGGTTCGTTCCTCCAACACCCGAAAACCGCATGGATTTGACAGGGTTGCTGTATTTTAAAACAGAGATCTCTGTTTTATATGTCTTTCCGTCTACTTTAAAGGAGATCGTCGATTTTCCGGTTTTCTTTGCGGATAACTCGAGATGCAGAGAAGAATCAAAGCTGTCCGGCAGCTTCCCGCTCTTCGAAAAGATATCGGTGGTCTTTGCATCCGTGCGGGTCGCTCCGTCCACGCGGATGACAGATTTATTACTGCTTTTAATCTTTGTTACTTTCTGTTTTCTGTTGAAACCGCTGATATCAATCGGTACGTAGGCGCCTCTGGATGGTTTTGAAGACATATAGACCGTCTGCTTTGCCGGAAGTTCGATCTCCGCAAGAACCGGGTGTGACACTGTTAATAAGAGCAACGCAGCTGTGACAGCAGCAATAAATGACTTGCTTAGTCTGCCCATTTTCTAATTAATCCTTTCCTGTTGAAAAAGGGTCATGGAAACATATACCATGACCTATTGATCATTAACACCTTATTCCAGCAGCGGCTGCAATCCGTCAGAGGCTTTTGGCCCAAAGAAACGTGAGCCAACGGGGTCTGTACCCCGCTGACTCACTTTGGTAAAATGCGTCCAATCAGAACCGTCCACTCTGACTTATTACATACAATGAGTCAATCAGAACCGTCCCCTCTGACTCATTTTGTCAGCTGAAATACTTCACGCCTGATGCAAACACCTTCATATCCTGCTCGCCGTAGATGTTGACAGCGACGCCGTTTCCGCGGCGCTCCACATGAGCCATCTTTCCGTAGACGCGGCCGTCCGGAGACGTGATGCCCTCAATCGCGCGGTACGAGCCGTTTACGTTCCACTCCTCGTCCATCGACACACGGCCTTCTGTGTCACAGTAAACCGTTGCAATCTGCCCGTTTTCAGCGAGCCGGTCAAGCCACGTCTCCGGCGCGACAAACCGTCCCTCCCCGTGCGACGCCGGTGTGACGTAGACGCCCCCGAGCTCTGCGCCGGCAAGCCACGGCGACTTGTTCGAGACGACCTTCGTATAGACCATCTTTGAAATATGCCGTCCGATCGTGTTGAATGTCAGGGTCGGCGAATCCTCCGTCTGTCCGGTGATATGGCCGCCCGGCACAAGCCCCAGCTTAATGAGTGCCTGGAAACCGTTGCAGATTCCAAGAGCCAGACCGTCTCTTTCTGAGAGAAGCTTCTCCACTTCCTCCCGGATCGCCTCGTTCTGGAACGCGGTCGCGAAGAACTTCGCCGAACCGTCCGGCTCATCGCCCGCCGAGAAACCGCCCGGGAACATAATGATCTGCGCCTCGCGGATCTCCTTCGCAAATTCCCCGACCGACTCGCGGATATCGAGTTCCGTCAGATTCCGGAATACGCGCGCCGATACTTTTGCTCCGGCCGCCTCAAACGCACGCGCCGTGTCGTATTCGCAGTTTGTCCCCGGAAATACCGGGATGAACACCTTCGGCTGCGCGATTTTGTGGCTGCAGACAGCTATATTTTTCGCTGTGTAAAGAGGCATCTCCACCTCCGAAACCTCATCGGAGGAGCGGGTTTTAAAGACGCCGCCAAGCGTTCCGAGCCAGGATCCGAGCGCCTCCGCAAGTGGCAGCTGTGCGTTCCCGTAGGAAAATGCATCCACTCCCAGAACTTCCCCGATCAGTGTATACGTGGAGGCAAGATTCTGCACCTGCCCGTCACGCACCTCGCAGACGAAATCCGCGGGATTGCGGGAGAAGAAGTCCACCGGGCTCAGATTGTGCTCGATCTTAATGCCGAGCCTGTTTCCGAAGGCCATCTTGCTGACAGCCTCGCAGATTCCGCCCTTACCGGTCACGTATGCGGACACGATGCGGCCGGCCGCGATGTCTTCATGAAGCTTCCTGCAGGTCGAAAGAACGCCTTCATAATCCGGAAGGTCATATCCGCTCTTCGGCATCCGGATCCAGACAAGCCGGTTTCCCGCCGCCTTCAGTTCGGGCGTAATGATCTCCGGCAGTTTTGCGGTATCCACTGCGAATGAGACCAGGGTCGGCGGCACATCGATCTCTTCAAATGTACCCGACATGGAGTCTTTCCCTCCGATTGAGGGAAGCGAAAGCCCGATCTGCGCCGCATACGCACCGAGCAGCGCAGAGAAAGGCTGGCTCCACCGTTCCGGGTCCCCGCTCATCTTGCGGAAGTATTCCTGGAATGTAAAGTGGATCTTCGACACATCTCCGCCCGCTGCGGCGATCTTCGCCACAGAAGAGGTGACGGCCCAGGCCGCTCCGTGATACGGGCTCCAGGAGGAAATCTCCGGGTCAAAGCCAAAACTCATCATGGTGACGGTCTGCGTCTCTCCGTTCTGTACCGGAACCTTGGCCACCATGGCCTGCGTTTCAGTCAGCTGGTATTTCCCGCCGTACGGCATATAGACGGAACCTGCCCCGATGGAACTGTCGAACATCTCAACGAGGCCCTTCTGGGAGCAGACGTTGAGGTCCGCAAGTGTGCGAAGCCACTTCTCCCGCACAGCGCTTCCGTCCCCGAGATCCGTGATTTCGGTATCCGGAGCGAGCGCTGATTCAGCGGCGTCCGGAATCGACACATACACATCCGTCTCCTGGTGCGCCCCGTTTGTGTCGAGGACCGCGCGGGTGATATTGACGATTTCTTTGCCGCGCCAGGTCAGAATGAGGCGCGGTTCCTCTGTCACGACGGCGACCGGCGTCGCTTCCAGATTCTCCGACTGCGCATATGCCAGGAATGTATCCACATCTTTCGGATCGACGACGACCGCCATCCGCTCCTGGGATTCGGAGATCGCAAGCTCGGTCCCGTCGAGACCGGCGTATTTCTTCGGAACCTTGTCGAGATCGACAAGAAGTCCTGCCGCCAGTTCCCCGATCGCGACAGAGACGCCGCCGGCTCCGAAATCGTTGCATTTTTTAATCAGATGCGCCACCTCTTCCCTGCGGAAGAGTCTCTGGAGTTTTCTCTCCGTGGGTGCATTTCCCTTCTGCACCTCGGCGCCGCAGGTATTCGTCGATTCCGTGTTGTGCGCCTTGCTGGACCCCGTCGCGCCGCCGATCCCGTCGCGTCCGGTTCTGCCGCCCAGTAGAATGATGACGTCTCCCGGATCGGATGTCTCGCGGATTACGGCTCTCCGCGGAGCCGCGGCGATGACCGCGCCGATCTCCATGCGCTTCGCGACATAGTCAGGGTGGTAGATCTCCTTCACATAACCCGTCGCCAGGCCGATCTGGTTGCCATAAGAGCTGTAGCCGTGCGCGGCTTCCCGCACAAGCTTTTTCTGGGGAAGCTTCCCGGGAAGCGTCTCCGAGAGCGGCTTCGTCGGATTCGCGGCTCCCGTCACGCGCATCGCCTGATAGACATAGGTCCTGCCGGAAAGAGGATCGCGGATCGCGCCTCCCAGACACGTGGCTGCTCCGCCGAAGGGTTCAATCTCGGTCGGATGGTTGTGGGTCTCGTTCTTGAAATTGATCAGCCACTCCTCTTCCTCCCCGTTAACATCCACGGGAACCACGATGGAGCAGGCGTTGATCTCGTCCGACTCCTCCTGGTCCGTCAGTCTGCCCTCGGCCTTCAGCTTCTTAGCGCCGAGAATCGCGAGATCCATGAGGCACACGAACTTGTCGCTCCGCCCGGCGTAGAGGACATCCCGGTCCGCCAGATACTGTTTGAATGTATCCTCGATCGGCGCGCGGAGTTCCCCGTCGCCGAACGTCACGTTCATGAGCTCCGTCGAAAATGTAGTGTGCCTGCAGTGGTCGGACCAGTACGTATCCAGCACGCGGATCTCCGTGATCGTCGGATCCCGCTTCTCCTCTCCGGCAAAATGCTCCTGGATAAACCGGAAATCCGCATAGGTCATGGCAAGTCCCAAAGAATCGTAGAGTACTTTAAGCGGCTCATCCTCCATCGCCGCAAACCCCGTTAAGATCTCCACATCATCCGCCTCGGGAAATGCGTCCGCCAAAGTCTCCGGCTTTTCTTCTCCGGTCACGCGGGAATCCACGGGATTCACGCAGTAGGCGATGATCTTCTGCAGATCTTCCTCCCCGATCTCCCCGCTGATGAGATACGTCACGGCTGTGTGAACGACCGGATTCTCCTTCTCACTCAGAAAGCGGATACACTGTTCCGCCGAATCCGCCCTCTGATCAAACTGGCCGGGCAGATACTCCACTGAAAAAACCTTTGCCCCGGGCGCGTCCGGAAGCACCTCTTCATAGAGGTCATCCACCGGCGGTTCGGCAAATACGGTCCGGCATGCCGTCTTATAGACCGCATCCGAGATATTCTCCACATCATACCGGATCAGGATCCGGACATCCGTGACCTCCATAAGGCCCAGATAATGGCGGATCTCGTGGCGCAGATCCTTCGCTGCCCCCGCATACGCTGCCTTCTTCTCCACGTAGACTCTTCTGACCATGTGTCCTCCTTTTTTAAAACGCGTCCGTTGTCTCCTGCATGCATATTCATTATATGCAAAATCCGATTTCTTGAAAAGCTGAAATCCCCGTTCCCGCTCTTCCGCCGGTTCCCCTTAGGAAAAGATTTCCGGCGTATCCTTCCTTACGAATGAATACTGTTTTACCCGTGTTTCTTTAAAAGCAGGCCGGTTAAGCCTCCGGCTTCTCCTGCCGCACGTTCTCCCAGAAAGCCGATACCCTGTCCGACACCCCGGACCGTTCCGTGACGGCTGCGTCGCTCCATTCCCTGGGGAAAAGACGCCGGTAGCCCGCAAGCAGAAACCGCTCATCGAGAAGCGCGATCACGCCCGTGTCCTCCGCCGTCCGGATGACGCGGCCCGCCGCCTGCTCCACTTTGTTGATCCCGGGGAAGCGGTACGCATAGTCAAATCCGCTGCCGCCCGTTTCATCGAAAAAGTGCTTCAGAATTTCTCGCTCGCGGGTGACCTGCGGGATGCCGGCTCCGACTATGACAGCCCCGATGAGCCGTGTGCCGGTAAGGTCCAGACCCTCCGCAAACATCCCGCCCATCACCGCGAAGGCGACGAGCGGATCTTTCGGATCCTCGTAGAAATTCTCTAAGAAGATCTCCCGGTCGTCCTCCCGCATGCCGGACATCTGGCAGACATAATTTACATCCGTCTCTCCGTAAAGTTCCCGAAATACACCATATACTTCCCGCATCAGCTTATAGGACGGGAAGAAAGCGAGATAGTTCCCTGCTTTGCAGACGGCGATACGGTATATGTACTCCGCGATCCGCTCGTTCATCTCCCTCCCGCGCACGGCGTACCGGGTCGTCACGTCGCTGCCGATGAGAAGCAGCCGCTTCCCCACGTCGAACGGGGACGGCGCGTACACCGCATACGCGTCCTCCTTCACCGTAAGCAGGCTCTTATAATACCCGATCGGCAGAAGGGTCGCCGAAAAGAGAATCGAGGAGACGCCGCCTTCCAGCGCCTCCGTCAGCCTTGCGGCAGGGTTCACACAGAACAGCCGCAGGGAAAAGTTCCCCTCATCCGTCTCACCGGCACAGACCCGGTAATTCTCATCCAGATGTTCCGCTGTATTGAGAAAATGCATCACCTCAAAATAGAACTCCAGCAGGCTCTCCTTCATTTTCCCGTCCGTGCTCTCCCTGTAAAAGTCCGAAAGTGCGCTCACAAGATGAAGCGCGCCCAGAATAAACGGCTGTGCATCGGAAAGCGGAAGCAGAAGATACAGCTTCCCAAGCACTTCGCCGGACGGCTCCGCCTCCACCCGCTTTTTCAGGGCGAGGAACATGGAATTGAGTTTTGTGAGGCCTTTCTTAACCTTTGCGCCGGCATCTCCAAGGGAGCGTCTCGCCTCAAGGATGTGTTCCTTTACCAGGTCCGCGCTGTACATATCGCGGCCGCGTTCGACCAGGTTGTGGGCCTCGTCGATCAGGAAGATGCAGCCGTTTTTGGATGCATTTGCAAAGAAGCGCTGGAGGCGCGCATTGGGATCAAAGACGTAGTTGTAGTCGCCAAGGACCGCGTCGCACCAGACCGCCAGATCCAGCGTCAGTTCAAACGGGCAGACCATGCACTCCTTCGCACGGAGAAGAATCGTCTCCCGGTCATATATTCCGCCGCTTTGCAGCATGTCAAACACAGCGTCCGAGATCCTGTCATAATGCCCCTTCGCGTACGGACAGTCGTCCGGATTGCACGAGGCTTCCGCCATGGGACAGATCTTCTCGCGCGATGTGATCCGCACCGTACGGAAGTCCAGTCCCCGCTCATCGAGGATGGAAAATGCTTCCATTCCCACTTTAAGCGTCTCATTTTTAGCCGTGAGATAGAAGATCCGCCCGCCGTGCCCCTCTCCGAGCGCGCGGACGGAGGGGTAGACGCAGCTCATCGTCTTCCCGACGCCGGTCGGTGCCATAAGAAACAGCTGCTTTCCGTCACGGATCGTGCGGTATACAGCCGCCGTGAGCTTCTGCTGTCCCTCCCGGTACGGAAACGGAAATGTCAGCTGTTCCATCGACGCGTTCCGGCTTCTTATGTGATCCATCTGCCACTTCGCCCACCGGTACCATTCCTTCAGGAGATCGTGAAGCCAGCTTTGCAGGCCGTCACGGCTCCAGACGGAATCAAACCGGGCAATCTCCTCCGTATCCAGATTCGCGTATGTCATGCGGATATGAACTTCCGGGAGATTCTCCCTTTCAGACAGGATGGCGGCGTAGCATTTCGCCTGCGCGAGATGTACCGGATACGGCTCGGTCAGCGCGGTCACGTCGAGATACATTCCCTTGATCTCATCGACCGTGACACATTCCTTCTCCCGGATCACGCCGTCCGCGCGGCCCCACACGGAGATAATGAGGTCTTCGAATTCCTCTTCCGTCTCCAGCGTCACCTCCGCCTCGTACTCCGGTCCGGCAGCTTTCTGCAGTTTTCTGTGCAGCTTTGCGCCGGCGAGCGCGGCTTCCAGATCGCTTCCCGTCCGCACGCGGCGGTCGAGATCCCCGCTTCTTAAAAGAAACTCCACGAGGCGGCGCACGGAAATACGGGAGACCGGTTTTGTCTCCCTCTCCAAAACTCTGTCCGCCTGTTCTGTATACTGCGCATCCATGTCTACACTATAACACATTCAAGGACTTCATAGTGAACTGCTGCGCCGTGTCCGTCCGCCTTGCCCGTAAACGTACGAAACCGGCCGCCTATGAGGGGTGACGACCGGTCCGAAAATCAACACTGTGTGTTGACTCTTGAAAAGATGTGCTTTTGAGCACGCACCCAGTTTAATATAAATTGGGTGTCCTGTAAAGACAGAATTATACGGCTCTGCATAAAAATTCATTTTTATTCACATACGACTTTCCGGTTGGTTCCAGACCCCGTCACCTTAAGCCCCGGAATGGAGTCAATGAACTTGTACAGCTGTGAATAGCCGTAAAGATTGACATTGAAGCCCCTGTAGCGCTTCCGGATCTCCTGCCCGAGGGTCGCAAGGGCAATGCCCTTCTTGCCGCGGCTCTTCACGATTTCGCGGATGTCCCGGATGATCACATCCTCGTCGTCGTCCTCGCTCTTTAAGCGCACGGTGATGGAGTTGCTCTTTTTGACAACCTCGATTCCGTCCATATCCATCAGAAACTTACCGAGCTGGCTGTAGCCGAAAGTCCGTATGTCGAAATCCGGATACTTGCTCTGCAGCCGGCTGCCGATCTCACCGGGGCCTGTCTGCCGCCCGCGGTTGTCGTTATTCGTAATAATATTGATGATGTCGGCTTCAATTGCCTCCTTGGTGCCGGCACTCCCCTCGCTCGCAAGCAGATTCTCCAGCTCCGTGAAAACCGTGCAGGCGGCGCGGAAGGAATCCGGTGTCTTCTTCTCGCCCATGCCGATGACAATCTTCCCGGACTCTCGCAGCCGCGAGGCGAGACGCGTGAAATCGCTGTCCGAACTCACGATGCAGAACCCGTCCACGTTGGAATTGTAGAGCAGGTCCATCGCGTCTATGATGAGCGCTGAGTCGGTCGCGTTCTTGCCGGTTGTGTTGGAGAACTGCTGGATCGGCGTGATGGATTTCTCGAGAAGCATACCGCTCCAGCGGGCGTTGGCCTGTGAGGTGAAATCGCCGTAAATCCGGCGGTAAGTGACAGTTCCGTACTGGGACAGCTCATCGAAGATTCCGTTCAGATATTTCTGCGAAACATTGTCGGAATCGATAAGCAGAGCCAGCTTTCGATCATCTTCCATTGGTTTATATTCCATTCCTTTCTATACTGTAATAATCAGAGTGTCACGCCGTTCTCCCGGAGAAGCTCCCGCGCGGTATCAACGGAATCGGTACCGGATGCATTTTTCACAGGCGCAAACTCCTTCCGCCGGTCCACCTCAAACGGCAGGCAGTCCGGGAGTTCATGAATGAGATCCAGGATAAAATACTCAAATTTCCACCCGTTCGGGACATCCGGACTGACCGCGCAGCCATCCTCCGAATAATAGGGCACCTTTTTATGCGCAAAATGCAGCGGCATCGATGCCCCCGCAGCCGCCTCAAGATCCTTTACGCGGAATAGATAGTTGAGGGTGACGCCGAAGTTATAGGCGTAGTTCCCGTCCGCGTCCTTCTCGCTGCGCATTGCATCGGACATCTCATAGTATTCAATTACGGAGGGACGTCCGTCCTCGAGACACATCACGCCGACCTTCTCCTGCGGATTCACCTTGCGGACGACCTTTGACCCGGAAGCACAGCCGCTTTCAAGGACCGCGCCGAAGAAGACGGGGTCGCAGATATTCTGCAGGACGTTGTCTACGGCGAACACATTGAGCCACTCGATTCCCTCATCCTTCAGAATCTGCGTATAGCCGGCCTTCTCCATCGAGCGGAACCAGCCTCCGTTGCCGTTCGGCGAGACCGCGATCTCCGAGGGCGTCTCCAATAAGACATGTCCGTCCTCATCGACAGCGGGTGCCATCTCCTGCACAAAGAAATGCACGTGTCCCGCATCATACCCGAAGAAGTCATGCTCTTCAAAGAACCGGCGCGTCTCCGCGTCATTCTTCTCACTCGTCATGACAAACAGCTGGAAGAGCACGCCGGCAGCGGCGGCGTTCCGCATCATATTATTCATCAGGCACTCAAAGATGTACAGGGGGCGGGTGATGCCGATATCACAGGCACCTTTCGGACCGGAGATACCAAGTCTCGTCCCCATTCCGCCGGCCAGAAGAACAGCTGCCAGCCTTCCCTCCCGGATCTGACGAATCCCGCACGCCTCGAATTCCCCGGTCCTTCCCAGAATTTCAGGAATCTCCAGGGCCTTCAGGGGAGTAATCACACCGCGCGCGATCTCCCGTTCCTTCTCTTTGAAATGATCCAGATAGGAAAAGTCCGTTCTGTCGATACGTTCAAGGAGAGCCTCCTGCTCCTCCGCAGTAAGATTGTCATACATACGAAGAAGGTGCTCCTGACCGTGCACCTTCAACTTCTTATAAGCTTCGTCTCTTGTCATGCCTGCTCCTCGAATTCCACCGCGTCGTCCGACATGGATTTGATGATGGCGAGCGATTTCAGGTTGTATCCGCGTTTGCGCAGATCCGGTCCTCCGTCCTGGAATCCCTTCTCGATCACGATTCCGATTCCCTCGAGCGTTGCCCCGGCTTCCTCAATAATATTGATGAGCCCGTTTACGGCGCAGCCGTTTGCCAGAAAGTCGTCGATAATGAGGACGTGGTCGTCCGCTGTCAGATATTTTTTCGAAAGGATGATGTCAGAGACCTTGTTGTGCGTGTAGCTTTGTACCTTGGTCGTGTAGAGACTGCCGTCAAGATTCAGACTCTGCGCTTTTTTGGCAAATACGACCGGCACATTGAAATACTGGGCCGTGATGCAGGCGATGCCGATGCCGGAAGCTTCGACGGTGAGAATTTTGGTGATCGGCAGGCCGGCGAAAAGCCGCTGAAACTCTTTTCCGATCTCGTTGATGAACGGAATGTCCATCTGGTGATTGAGAAAGCTGTCTACTTTCAGTATATGTCCCGGTCTTACCTGTCCTTCTCTTAAAATTTTTTCCTCGAGGGCCTTCATTCCATCCTCCCTTTGCACAATTATAATATGTTCATGGTGAAGGGCAGACGGCCGGGATACAATAACCGCCGGCCGCCCGCTGCTGCATTTTTATTTCTTATCGCAGTACTCTACTGCACTCTGGCTTGCAATCTTTCCGATGACCACGATGTCAGCGACCGCGTTGCCGCCGAGGCGGTTTCCTCCGTGTACGCCGCCCACGACTTCTCCTGCCGCGAAGAGGCCCGGGATCGGCTCATTGTTGACATCGATCACCCTCGCTTCCGTGTCGATGTGGACGCCGCCCATTGTATGATGGATGCCGGGGGCAATCTTGATCGCGTAATACGGAGCCTGGCTCAGATCCGCCTCCATACCGGTATCTCTGCCGAACTCAGGATCCTTCTGATCCGCCACACACTGGTTCCAGTTCTTCAGGGTCTCGGCCAGTACAGCCGGATCCACCTCGATCTGCTTTGCCAGATCCTCAATGGTGTCGCCCTGCACTGTAATCCCGGTGGACACATACTTTTCAATCGCTTTCAGGCCGTCCCTGAGTCTCTGATCAAAGATAATATAAGCATAGCTTCCGGGCTGTTCAAGCTCGGCTGCGGAAACCACATCGCGGGTAAGCAGCTCGTTGGTAAAACGCTTTCCTTCCTGGTTCACCAGAATCGCCCCGTCACCGCGGACACTCTCCGTGATCAGCATGCTGGTCTTCTGCTCGACGGTCGGATGAAGCTGGATCTGGTCGATGTCCACCAGGCCTGCGCCAACGGCCTCCGCCATGGAGATGCCGTCGCCTGTCACTCCGGGTGCGCTGGTCGTCACAGTGCCCTCGAGATCCTTCCGATAGTTCACGATCATGTCTGCATTATTCCCGAAACCGCCTGTCGCCAGAATGACAGCCTTCGAATGGATCGTATAATACGCCTCGTCACTCTCCGCCATCACGCCGACCACTGAGCCTTCCAGTGTCATCAGCTTCGTCGCTGTCGTATTGTACATGACATTGATATTCAACTCTTCCATCTTTTTGAGGAAAGAGGTGACAAGATAGGCTCCCACACCGGAACCGTCCTCAGGAGCATGAATGCGCTGATTGGTCGCACCACCTGAGAAGGAGATCTTGGGGAGAGGCGCCCCGATGGAATCCAGCCAGTCAATGGCCTCCGCAGAATTCTCAGCCATTGTTGTAACGAGTTCCTTGTCGTTAATATTATGGCCGCCTTCCATAGTGTCATCGACGAACTGCTCCACGCTGTCCTCGATTCCCTGCTCTTTCTGGTAATGCGTCTCCGCCGCGTTCATGCCGCCGGTGGCTTTCGTTGTATTGCCGCCCGCATATGGCATCTTCTCGAGGAGGATCACGCTCTTTCCGGCCTGTGACGCGGAGATGGCGGCCGTCATGCCTGCGCCTCCCGCTCCGATGATCACGATATCCGCTTCCAGATCCTCGTAAGTTTTCCGCTCGTCCTCACCGTCTTCGGCTTTCGGGAAAGCCTCCATATCAGCTCCCGCTTCTGTCAGAGCTTTCTTCAGGGCGCCGAGCACCGCATTGCTAGTCACCGTCGCTCCGGTCAGTGCATCCACATTCGGACTCTGCGCCTCGAGGATCCGGTCATCCAACATATCCACCGCGAAGGATCCGATATTCTCTGTCTCGTGCTCCCCTTCGATATCGACTTTTTCGATTTTATCTTCCGACACCTCCACCGTCACGTTTACGTCACCACCGAAGCCCGTGGCCGCAGCCGTATATGTGCCGGGGATGAAGAGCGCTCCGTTCTCCGCCTTCGGCCCTGCAGCAGCGCCTTCTTCCCCGCCTGCTTCGGCGAGCGCCATCGCGACTGCCTTCTTGACCGCGTCACTGGTAAAGGTCGCACCGCTTACCGTATCGACCTCGCTGCTCTGTTTTTGCAATATTGCCGATTTTAAGCCGGGAATGGCGGCGCCTCCCACATCCGGGGTCTCGCTGTCCCCTTTGATTGCCAGATCCTTGATTCCGCCGTTTTCGCCGATTTCAACCGTGACTTCAACCGGTCCGCCGAAACCGTCCGCTTTTCCGGAATAAGACCCCGCTGTATAGGGTCCTTCGGCATCCCCGCTCCCTGCGGACGACATACTGCTGCCGTCCGTCCGGCTGATGAATATAACCAGCAGAAGGCTTACAATCAGCATGGAAACCGTTCCTGCCAATCCATTCATCGAAATCCATTTTACGATGTTTCTGTCATTTTGCTTCTTCATAATCCCCCTCTTTCTCTTATGCGCATAAAAAGAATTATCTTCAAATGTGCACAAAAATAATTACTACTGAGCAAAGCACTGAATATATTATCTCAAACAGATTCCTCTATGTCCAGATGATCATGTATTATGCCCGGATTTCCGAGTGCCATTCCTGAAGTGACCGGACCGCACCGTCCCCGTGCTCCCTGATAAAGCGGATTCCCTCAGCAGCAGCCCGTGCGGCGGCAATCGTCGTGATATACGGGATTCTGGCGCGGATCGCCGCTTTGCGGAGATAGCTGTCATCGTGGGCGCTGTCTTTCCCGACCGGTGAATTGATAATCAGCTGGATCTGATCGTTCGCGATGAAGTCCAGAATATTGGGCCTTCCTTCATAGAGCTTATTGATGCTCTCAACCGGAATTCCAGATTCACTGATCAGTTCACACGTCCGTCCCGTCGCAAGGATCCTGAATCCGCAGTCGTGGAAGATCTTCGCGATCTCCGGAGCCGCCGGTTTATCCTTCTTATTGACGGAAATAAGCACAGTCCCTTCAAGAGGCAGTTTTCCGCCGGCTGCCTCCTGAGCCTTGAAGTACGCTTCACCGGATGTCGACGAGAGCCCGAGCACCTCGCCCGTAGAGCGCATCTCCGGTCCAAGAAGCGGGTCAACCTCCTGGAACATATTGAACGGGAACACCGCCTCCTTCACGCCGTAGAACGGAATCGTCCTCTCGCCGAGCCCGATGACGGGCGACTTTCTGCCGGTGAGTTCCGACGTAATGATATCCGTCGCGAGAGGCACCATGCGGATGCCGCAGACCTTCGAGACGAGGGGAACTGTCCTCGATGCACGCGTATTCGCCTCCAGAACAAAGACTCTTCCGTTCTCAATGGCGTACTGCATGTTCATAAGTCCTACGACGTGCATCTCCTCCGCGATCTTCCGCGTGTACTCCTTGATCGTCTGCAGCTGTTCCTCCGGGATGTGCTTCGACGGAATCAGGCAGGCGGAGTCTCCCGAGTGGATCCCGGCGAGCTCAATATGCTCCATCACGGCAGGAACATAGGCATGCGTCCCGTCGCTGATCGCGTCCGCCTCGCACTCGAGAGCCCCGTTTAAGAATCGGTCGATCAGAATCGGGCGGTCCGGCGTGACACCGACAGCGGCCTTCATGTAATCCTCCATCGAATTGTCATCGTAGACGACCTCCATCCCGCGTCCGCCGAGGACGTAGGAAGGACGCACCATCACCGGATATCCGATCTTCTTCGCGATTTCGATCGCTTCCGCTACGGTCGTCGCCATGCCGGATTCCGGCATCGGGATTCCCAGTTTTTCCATCATGCCGCGGAAGAGGTCGCGGTCCTCCGCGAGATCGATCACCTCCGGCTGTGTACCGAGAATCGTGACGCCGTTCTTCTTAAGATCCGCCGCCAGATTAAGCGGTGTCTGGCCTCCGAACTGTGCTATCACGCCGACGGGCTTCTCCTTGCGGTAAATCGCAAGCACGTCCTCCAGCGTAAGCGGCTCAAAATACAGCTTGTCCGAGGTGTCATAATCCGTCGACACCGTCTCCGGGTTGCAGTTGACAATGATCGTCTCAAACCCGAGCGCGCGCAGGGATTTCGCGGCATGCACGCAGCAGTAATCAAATTCAATGCCCTGTCCGATCCGGTTGGGGCCGCCCCCCAGAATCATGATCTTCGGGCGGTCACTGTTCACGGGATCATTGTCCGGTGCACAATAGGTAGAGTAATAATAAGCGCTGTCTTCTGTTCCGCTCACATGAACGGCATCCCAGGTCTCCGTGACGCCGAGAGATTCGCGGCGCGTGCGGATCTCCTCCTCCGGAATATCCAGGATCTTTCCGAGGTATTTGTCGGAAAAACCGTCTTTCTTTGCAGCGATGAGAGCCTCATCTGTCAGCGTATCCGCGTGAAGCAGGGCTTCTTCCTCTTCCACCAGTTCCTTCATCTGCTCGATAAAGTACCGCTTGATCTTCGTCAGGTTATAGATCTCCTCGACCGTGGCGCCCTTACGAAGTGCCTCATACATAATGAAATGCCGCTCGCAGCTTATTCCGATGAGGAGTTTCAGCAGTTCTTCTTTCGTCAGTTCGTGATAATTCTTAACAAAGCCGAGGCCGTAGCGGTCCTTTTCCAGGGAGCGGATAGCTTTCTGGAGTGCTTCCTTGTAGTTCTTGCCGATGCTCATGACCTCACCGACCGCGCGCATCTGCGTGCCGAGCTGGTCGCTGACACCCTTGAACTTCTCGAAGGCCCACCTCGCAAACTTGACCACCACGTAGTCTCCATCCGGTACGTATTTGTCAAGCGTGCCGTATTTTCCGCAAGGAATTTCAGCGAGTGTAAGTCCCGTCGCGAGCTTTGCGGACACCAGGGCGATCGGGAAACCGGTCGCCTTGGAAGCCAGAGCGGAGGAGCGGGATGTCCGCGGGTTGATCTCGATGACGACGACGCGGCCGCTCTTCGGGTCGTGCGCGAACTGGACGTTCGTTCCGCCGATGACGCCGATGTGCTCGACGATCCGGTAGGATTTCTCCTGAAGATCCTTCTGAAGATCCTCATCGATCGTCAGCATCGGAGCCGTACAGAAGGAGTCGCCGGTGTGGACGCCGACCGGGTCGACATTTTCAATAAAGCACACCGTGATCATATTGTTGTCCTTGTCGCGGACAACCTCCAGTTCCAGTTCCTCCCATCCGAGAATCGACTCCTCGACAAGGACCTGGTGACTGAGAGAGGCCTGCAGGCCGCGGGAGATGACCGTTCTGAGTTCGTCCCGGTTGTAAACCAGGCCGCCTCCGGCACCGCCCATCGTATATGCGGGGCGAAGAACCACGGGGTACCCAAGTGCGTCCGCGATGCGGAGACCGTCCTCCACGGAGTATGCGACCTCACTTCGCGCCATCTCGATCCCAAGCTTATTCATCGTCTCCTTGAACTCGATCCGGTCCTCGCCGCGCTCAATGGCGTCAACCTGCACGCCGATCACCTTGACGCCGTATTTGTCAAGGATTCCGGCTTTATAGAGTTCGGAGCAGAGATTGAGGCCGGACTGGCCTCCGAGATTGGGAAGAAGTGCATCGGGGCGCTCTTTCGCGATAATCTGTTCGAGGCGCCTCACATTGAGGGGTTCAATATAGGTAATGTCCGCCATCTCCGGATCCGTCATAATCGTTGCGGGGTTGGAGTTGACGAGGACGATCTCATATCCAAGGGAATGGAGCGCTTTACATGCCTGCGTTCCGGAATAGTCGAATTCACAGGCCTGACCGATAACAATCGGGCCGGAACCGATTATCAGAATCTTGTGTATATCTGTTCGTTGTGCCATAAAACCTCACTTTCTGACATATACAACCGATGCCGTAAGAATTGTAATAGAAAAGCCGGCAAAATTCCACCAAAAAATACGTTTTGCCGCCTATTTTAGGAAAGATGGACAGATTTTCCGGCCATCTTTTTTGAAAATAAAGCACTTTTTCAGCTGCTCATACGCAGCAAAAAACCCGGCTCAAAACCGGGCTTTTCATTACCCGCGAAAGATAATCACAGGCGTACCGATATCGACATTTTCATAAAAATACTCCGCCGCCGCATAGGGAAGATTGACGCACCCGTGGGAGCCGTCGTACTCATACGCGCTGGTCCCGAATTCAGAGTCGGATCTCCAGCTCGCGTCGTGAAGGCCGTATCCCGAGTAAATCCGAAGGAAAAAGTTGACGTGTGACCGGTAAGAAGGTGTTCCGTCTTCAAGCGGTCTTCCCTCCAGTATGGTGTCATACAGTTTTTCCTGGATATCAAAGATCCCGGACGGGGTGCTCCGATACCCCTCAAGACCTGTTACGCACCCGGTATCATACTGCAGCTCATTGTTCCTGTAATAGTAAACGCGCTGATTAATAATATCAATCTCCACGTAGGTTCCGCCGAAATGGGGATCCAATTTGTCGATCATAACCGAATATTCCAGATCCCGCTCCGAAGATTTCCTGTTGGAGAGATCCGAAATCAGATGCTTTGTCATGAGCTCCTGATTGACAGTATGTCCGTGCTCCTCCTCTGTCTCCATCTTCACCCTGCCGAAATTCGTGGAGGCGAACATCCGGAAAAATCCATGGTCATCATCCGCGGCGGCGAGCTCCGCGATATAGTCCGCGCAGCCTTCGGCGATGGCCTCCGGTGTGATATCATAGGCTCCGTTTTCATCTTTTGTGAGCCACTTGCGGGTCAGGGACGCATCGAGGACTTTGTCTGTCCCGTCGCTCATATGAAATGTGACGGTGGTATCAAGAAAACGGTTGATCCGCTCCATATTCGAATTCAGTGCCTCATCATCGGCATACACACCCGGGACCAGATAAACGCCCTCGGACTTTGTCAGGTCAATCTCCGGTTTCAGCGTGCGCACCGCATCCTGCACCGCTGCATCCAGCGCTTCCCTGTCCAGTTTATTTCCGACAACCTCGGGCACCAGCGTCAGATGATTCGTGTCGTCGAACTCAAGATGCGCGTCCGACGGTTCCGTGACATTCGAAGCCTGCAGTTCCGGGAGCTTATTGACAAGATTTGTGAACGCGTCTTCGTCGTATGCAACACCGGGGGATATGGTATAGGATTCCTCTTCCCCGAGTGCTCCGCGGATCCAGATGAAGCGGTTCTGCTCGTCAAGAAGCTGCTTCACTTCTCCCTGCGGCACATAGCAAAGTCCGATATCCGATGCCGTGAAGGATTCCTCCTGTCCGTCGAGAAACGTCATCTTCAGTTCATAGGACGCAACCTGGGAGGCGATCTTCTCCTCCAGCTCTTCCGGTGTAAGATCGCCCGCATCTATGTTATTGACATAAGTACCTTGGAGAAAACGCGCTTTATATTGTTCCGCGTTGACTGTATAAGCAATTCCGACAAGAATAAGAGCGCCCGTATAAAGCGGCAGAAACACTTTCAAAAGACGGCGCCGGGCACGTTTAGAGATGAATGATTTACGCAAGACCTGTTACTCCCCAAAAAGACAGGCGGTCAGCCTGTCAAAAAATGACTGCGGCAGGCCCCTTTTCCCACCACAAGACATACGATTATATTTCTCCTGAAAGCATATTATACTACTACATATAGTGGGATGCAATCAGAAGATTTGCGCATTTTCTGCATTTTCATGGTATTTATCCGTGTTTGCCGTATGGAAGCCTGAGAAAAGCGTGCTTTTCCAGACGTTTTTTCTGTCTCTCGATCTCTGCTTTCAGTTCTCTCATCTGATCACTTGCCTGCTGTTCGTCATAAAGCATCGAGATCAGTTCGTCCTGTTTCCCGATCAGGTCGGCGCGGATCATGGATGCGGGCTCAAGACTGGCCGCAATTTTCTCTTTCTCCGCGTCAATGCGCTGTTCGGCCTCCCTGCGGATTCGCTCTGATTCCGCTTTCACTTTGTCAATCCGGGCCTGCACGCGGTCAGTCTTATATACCACATCCGGATAGGCTTCGGCAAAACGCTTGTGGAAATAGGTTCTGTTTGTCAGCAGCTGGCGGACTTCCCTGCTGATTTCCTCGGTATTATCCGCCTCACTGCTGTCAACACCGACCTTGACAAGCTTCAGGACAAAGTAGGAGACCACGAAATCCGCAGCCAGAAACACCAGGAAAACCGCTGCAGCCATTTCTCGTGTCTGCAGAGAGAAAAAGTTGAAAAATTCATATAAAAAAGGATTCAGAATGTGAATGATCGCCACCCCGCCAAGACCGAAGAGAAGCAGATTGCCGATCCACACCCTCCCGTGCAGATTCATCGGCTTGCTGCTGTAATCCCACCACCTGGCATGGAATATTGTCTCCAGAACCAGGCTTGTCAGATATTCTACTGAACCGCAGATTACAAAAGACAGGGCAAACGTCATAACAAAGCCTGACTCCACACCGGAAAGGCCGCCTATTACCACAGTGATCAGAACTGCGCCGCATCCGTAAATCGGGCACAGCGGTCCTGTAAGAAATCCCCGGTTAATAAACCGGTGATATTGTCTGTACTTAAGAATGACCTCCATGCACCAGCCGGCAAAACCATATATAAAAAACAGCAGAATAATATTAATCCAATACTCTACCATAATCCGGATTCCTTTTTTTCGATTTTCTCCGTTTGATTCGCCTCCGAAGAGCAGAGAAGCAGGGAACTTTCTCCCCGGATCAAGCGTCACACCCCGGTCCGGGTGAGTGTCACAACAACTTCGACGTGCTGTGTTTCCGGGAACATATCGATCAGCGCATAGCGCCGGACCGACCACCCGTGTCTCTTCATATAGACCATATCCCGCACAAAACTGGTTGCCTTGCACGAAATATAAACGATGTTGGTGATCCCGTAATCAAGAATCTGACGCAGTGCTTTTTCATGCACCCCTTCCCGGGGAGGGTCAAGAATCACATAATCCGGCATCTCCGGAAGGGTCGGCAGAATCTCCGGAACATCTCCGGCGAGGAATGTACAGTTGTCTATGCCGTTCATGGCTGCATTTTTAATTGCGTCATGCACGGCGTCCTCTATGATCTCTACGCCGTAAACGTGTTCGGACTCAGGCGAAAGAAGCTGGGCGATTGTCCCTGTCCCGCTGTAAAGATCGTAGAGAACCGGCTTCCTGGACGGATCTCCGTCTCTCCGCTGAATTGTCTCCCGGACATACCCGCGGACCGTTTCATAGAGAACCTCCGCTCCTTTTGTATTTGTCTGGAAAAATGAAAACAGCGTCACCTTGAAAGTCAGCCCCAGAAGCTTTTCATAGAAATAATCCCTGCCGTAAAGGGTATGGACTTCGTCCGGCAGGAGAGCGTCCGCCACCCGGTCACAGACGGCGTGGTGGATCCCGGCTATTGTTCCCTCGAGATCTGCAGACAGCAGGCGGGAGACAAGAGGCGAAAAATCATACTCCATCTGCGAACTGGTCGCGACGACGACAAGGATCTCCCCCGTCGCTTCCGACCGGCGCAGCATCACGAAGCGGAGATAACCGATATGTTTCAGTTTATTATAGAAGGGCAGTCCTGACTCCCGGAAATAATCGCGGATCATTTTCTGAATCCTGATCATATCCGGATGTCCGAGCCGGCAAGTCCCGGCATCGAGAACCGTATATCTGGTGCCGGTGCGGTGCATGCCGAGCATGAGAGGACCCCCGATCTCCTCGTCGCCGAATGACAGATCCAGCTTATTCCTGTATCCGAGTTCCAGAGGAGACGCCTTTATCCCATCAAACACCGTATCCTGTGAAATGATGGGCGCAAAAAGCCGGCGGATCTGCTCCTCCTTAAGCTTCAGCTGCTCACTGTAGGGGAGCGTCTGATACAGGCATCCTCCGCATCTCCCAAAATGATCGCAGAAAGGTTCCCGCGTCTCCAGGGGAGAAGGCGTCACAACGTCTATGCGGTTCCCATAAACCATATCTCCATGTTTTTTGTAGACGCGGAAGCGCACCTCCTGTCCCGGAATCACGTTCTTTACGGTGCCCTTCTCCCCGGTTTCAGGGATCCTGAAATGTCCCGTATTCGGGTAATCCACCCGGTCGATGACAGCACTTCCGATATCTCTTTTTTTCATATTATACAGATCTCTCCGTTTCCGGTTCAAAGATTAAAATGCCCCGGGCGTATGCCGGGGCACTCGTACGTTCTATTAATCCAGATGATTTATTCCGCTGTTTCGGGAGCTTCCTCCGCTTCCGGGGCAGCCTCCGCCGTCTCAGCGGCCGCCTCAGTCTCCTCCGCAGCTTCTTCCGCGTCAGCGGCAGCCTCTTCCACAGCCTCTTCCGCGGCTTCTTCTGTCTCAGATGCCGTTTCCTTCACGCCGTCGACAAAATCCGCCACCTTCTCCTTCAGCTCTTCCGCCGCATCAGCCGCTTTCTCCTTCAGCTTCTCCGCCGCTTCCCTGACGCTTTCGACCTTCTCGCCGACGATGTCTTCCTCATCCTCAAAATAGTCATCAAAGTCATCATCGAAGTCATCCTCGAAATCCTCAAGATAATCCGGCGTAAGGAAGCGATAGATCGCATAGCCGATCGCGGCGCAGACCGCCAGAATCCCGATCACGGCAAGGAATTGAAGGAATTTATTCTCTTTCTGGTTATTCATAGCAAACCTCCTTAGGGATTATGGATTCGCTCCCAATCTGCGAGTCCTGAGATGGATTTTATTATAGCATAATGACAAGCGAATTACTATATCGAAAATCAGCCGTCCACCCTAAGCCCCCTGTTTCATAACACAATTTTCACATTTTTCTCACTATTCATGGTGGTTTTTCATGTACACTATGTATTATAATGCACTATTGAAGGGGTTTGCCCGGCTCCCCGCCGGGCAGAATAAAAAGTCACAATGTAAGGGAGTATCGTTATGGCGAATCGTTCCAATCGCGGCCGCAATATCGCGACCGTTATCCTTGCTATTCTCGCAGTTGCCATTCTCGGAGTGATGGCGTTCCTTGTCGGGCGCGCCGGTCTGTCCAGTATGCAGTCCGAAACCGCAGCAAGCGAAGACCAGCCCGTGAGTTTCGCTGCGATTGTACAGGACGAGCCGGAATCCTCCGTTCCGTCCGTGGCTGAATCTGTCGCTTCTGCCGCCGAATCCGCTGTGGAATCCGCACCGGAATCCGCCGCCGAGTCGGTGGCCGAGTCAGCTGCCGAATCCGTTCCGGAGCCGGCTAAGGAAGAAGTGCAGGAATATCCTTACACAGCCTACGGCGCGGGATATGACATCAATGTCCGCGACGCCGCAAGTACAGACGGCAATATTCTGGGGACCATCCAGAGAGGCGAAGCCGTCAATGTCACCGAGGAGAAAGACGGCTGGAGCACAGTCGATTACAACGGGCAGACCGGCTATATTAAAAGTGAATATCTGTCGAAGACCAAGACGTATGACCAGGTCTGGGATCTCACCACACTTGCCAATGACCGCCTTGATTTCGGCTACAGCAGTGAAAACCGTGACGGCGACAACATTCCTACCGACTGGAGATGGTACGAGGCCAAATGGGGCCAGTTCAACGTCGACTGGATTCAGGACACCACGCAGAAGACCATCTACCTGACGCTGGATGAAGGCTTCGGCAACGACAACACCATCAAGATTCTTGACACCCTGAAGGAGAAGAATGTCAAGGCCACCTTCTTCCTGACAAAGAATTTTGTGGATGAGCGCCCCGAACTTGTACAGCGTATGATCGACGAGGGTCACTCTCTGGGCAACCACACCTGCACGCATCCTGCGATGCCTTCTTTGACGACCGATCAGCAGACGGAGGAAATCATGACGCTGCAGAATCTCGTCAAGGAGCAGTTCGGTTATGACATGCGGCTCTTCCGGTTCCCGGAGGGCGCCTACAGCGATCAGTCGCTTGGCCTTGTCAACAATCTCGGTTTAAAGGCCGTGTTCTGGTCCTACGCCTATGTGGATTACAATGACGACGACCAGCCGCCTGTTGACGAATCTTTGCAGAAAGCACTCGGCGCCCTGCACCCCGGCGCGATCTATCTCCTCCACGCCAAGTCCGACACGAATACGGCCATGCTGGGAGATTTCATTGACGGCGCACGGGACAAGGGATTTGAGTTCGGCACTTATCCGCTGGATGCGAACTGACGGGATAACGCAGCAGCAGAAAGCCATCCTTAACATGACCGTTTAACAGATGATTTTTCCGGCTTCCGCAAAACAGCAGCTGACCGGATTACCCGGGGGAATGTCCCCCGGGTATTTTTTATGTGTTCTGCCGTCATATCGCGTCAAAATGCAACCCATCCTAGGCATCTCGCTGAAATTCCCGCCATCTCTTGATTTGAAAGTCGGATTTCAATATACTTTGGGTAGATTTTTAACTGACTTTACACATCTTTAGCAAGGAGTTTTATGGGCGGATTCTTTGGAGTCGCATCCCGCGAGGACTGCGTTTTTGACTTATTTTACGGAACTGACTATCACTCGCATCTGGGAACACGCCGGGCGGGGCTGGCCGTCTATGACAAAGAGAAAGGCTTTGACCGGGCGATTCACAACATTGAGAGCTCTTACTTCCGTCCGAAGTTTGAGGGCGATATTAAAAAGATGGCAGGGCATCTGGGGATCGGCTGCATTTCCGATTTTGAAGCGCAGCCTCTCGTGATCCGCTCCCACCTGGGGCGTTTCTCCCTGGCCACTGTCGGCCGGATCAATAACCAGGACGAGATCATGGACCTGCTCAATTCAAACGGACTGCAGCATTTCCATGAAATGAGTGCCGGTGGTATTAACCCCACGGAGCTTGTGGCCGCCGTCATCAGCCAGAAGAGCTCCTTTACGGAGGGTCTCCGCTTCGCGCAGGAGCTGATCCGCGGTTCCATGACCATTCTCGTCCTCACGGAGGACGCGATCTACGCTGCGCGCGACCGTTACGGGCGGACCCCCGTCGAGATCGGCAGGAAGGACAGCGGATTTTGCGTCTGCTTTGAGAGTTTCTCCTATCTCAACCTCGGATACTCCTTCGAGAAGGAGCTCGGACCGGGTGAGATCGTCCGGATCACACCGGAGGAGGTGACAACTGTCGCGGAGCCGTTCTCAAAGATGCGGATCTGTACGTTCCTTTGGATTTATTACGGTTTTCCCGCGTCCACGTACGAGGGATGCAATGTCGAAGACACCCGCTACGCCTGCGGAAGAAAGCTTGCGGACCGGGATGTATCCCGCGGCATCCGGCCGGACATGGTTGCCGGCGTCCCCGATTCCGGTATTGCACACGCCGTCGGCTACGCCAACGAATCCGGCATCCCTTACGCGCGCCCGTTTGTCAAATATACGCCGACATGGCCGAGAAGTTTCATGCCGACGCATCAGAATAAGCGTGACCTGATCGCGAAGATGAAGCTGATACCCGATCGTTCCCTGATCAAGGACAAACGGCTTCTCCTCATCGACGACTCGATTGTCCGGGGAACGCAGCTGCGGGAGACGACCGAATATCTCTTTGAGAACGGCGCAAGCGAAGTGCACGTCCGCCCGGCCTGTCCGCCGATCGTCTTCGGGTGCCCGTACCTCAACTTCTCCCGGTCCAATTCGGACATGGAGCTCATCACGCGGCGCGTCATTGGGAAGCTGGAAGGTACACAGGAACTCTCCCGGGAGATACTGGACCGCTATATCGACCCGGAATCCGAAGAATACGGCGCCATGCTGGAAGAGATCCGGTCCCAGCTGAACTTCACGACGCTGCACTATCACCGGTTGGATGACATGCTTGAAGCGGTGGGAATGAATCCCTGCAAGCTGTGTACATATTGCTGGAATGGTCAGGAATAAGTGTTAAAAAGACAGGGGCACATTCCCCTGTCTTATTATTTGCTGCCGCGTAAAGCGGACACTTTCAATTCAGGCAGCGCGGAAATCCGCATTCCGGTTCACTTAGTTTTCACGAGTTTCGCAAACCCCGCATACATCTTTTTTGTACCCCACGAGGGAAAGTCTACTGTCACCAGAAGGTCCCTGCCCCCATCCCGGATCTGTTTCACCGTACCGTCTCCGAACTTTACATGATGAACGGTATCTCCTACGATATACCCCGGGTAACCGGGATCTCCGGGTGATAAGGCCTTCTTCCCGGAAGGTCTCTCCTGTATCTGCGGCGCCGGTTCGGAACTCGCCTTTTTATGAATATAGGGATTCTCATAATGGGAAGAGGAAAAACCGGAAGGCTTCAGTTCCTCAAAGGAGCGGCCGAATGACGGGCGGTTCGCCTCTCTTCCGATCGCGCTTCGAAGCCCCGGCGCCAGGCCGTCCGCCGTGCGTCCGAAACCGCCGCCGGAGCGGCCTTCCAGAGCCTCATCCCCCAGATCTACCAGATCCCTTGGAATCTCCCGCACGAATCTGGAAAGGGGGTTCGAAACGCGCTCTCCCCGCAGCATGCGCTCCCTCGCGCAGCAGAGGGTCAGTTCCTCTTTGGCGCGGGTAATACCGACATAGCACAGACGTCTCTCCTCCTCGATCTCCTCCTCCGGATCGTCGGCATGGATGGACATTCCGCTCGGAAAGAGGCCCTCTTCCATTCCCACCATAAATACAACCGGAAATTCAAGACCCTTAGCCGAGTGCAGTGTCATAAGAAGGACTCTGTCCTCTCCTTCCTCCATCTGATCGATGTCCGCGATCAGAGCAACTTCCTCCAGAAAACCGGAGAGATCGCCGCCCGTCTGCTCCGTATACTGTACGGCTTTCGTTATCAGCTCATCTATGTTTTCGATACGGGCTCTCGCTTCATCCGTGTCCTGCGCAATCAGTTCATCCACATACCCGGTATCATAGGCGGCTGCCCTGACAAGTTCTCCGACAGTCACTTCTTCCGCCTTCTCTCTGAGTGATTGAATCAGCTCACCGAAAGACTGCACCTTCTTAACCGTTCCCGCGGAAAGCCCCGGGACCTGCCCGACGGACGCTATGGCGTCAAAGAAGCTGATTCCGCCCGCCTCCGCATATTCCGAAATTCTTGAAACCGTTGTCGTTCCGATTCCACGCTTCGGAACATTGATGATCCTCTGCACCATCAGAGAGTCCTCGCCGTTGTCAACGGTCTTCAGGTACGCCAGGATATCCTTAATCTCGCGCCGCGCATAGAAATTGACGCCGCCGACGATCCGGTAGGGCAGATTGGCGTAAATAAAGCGTTCTTCAAACAGTCTGGACTGGGCATTCGTGCGGTAAAGCACCGCAAAGTCCCGGAGATTCCTCTTCCCGCCGCGAAAGGCACGCGCAATTTCGTCCGCCACGAAATCCGCCTCCCCGTAGCCGTTCGGGAAGCGGCGCAGACGGACTTTGATTCCCTCCTCATTCCCGGTCCACAGCGTTTTATCTTTCCTGCCGTGGTTGTGCCGGATTACCTCATTAGCCGCATTCAGAATATTCTTCGTGGAGCGGTAATTCCGCATCAGCTTCGCGACGTGCGCGTCCGGAAAAATGCTCTCAAAATTCAGTATATTGCGGATATTTGCGCCGCGGAATTTGTAGATGCTCTGGTCGTCATCGCCGACGACGCACAGATTCCGGTACCGGTTTGCGAGGAGGGATACCAGACGGAACTGCGCCGTATTCGTATCCTGATATTCATCAACCATAATATAGCGGAACCGCTCCTGATAGGAGGTCAGAACTTCCGGGTTCTTTTCGAACAGCTCCACCGTCTTCATGATGAGGTCGTCAAAATCCATCGCGTTATTCTCCCGCAGACGGTCCTGATACGCAGAATAGAGATCCGACAGTTTCTTCCCATAGAAATCCCTGTTGAGTGCTGCAAACCGCTCCGGAGAGATGAGTTCGTCCTTGGCCTTTGAAATTCTCGACAGAACTGCCTTCTCCTTCATCACCCTTGTATCAACGTTCTTTTGCTTGAAGATGCTCTTCATCACCTGCACCTGGTCATCCGTATCGTAGATGGAGAACGATCTTGTATAGCCGAGCAGATCCGCGTCCCTCCGAAGAATACGCACACAGAGGGAGTGGAAGGTGCTCACCCACACCTGTCCGGAGCCGAACCCGATCATCGCATCCACCCGGTCCCGCATCTCCCCCGCCGCTTTATTCGTGAAGGTGATCGCCAGGATATTGCCCGGGTTCACTCCCGCCACATCGATCAGATACGCGATGCGGTGGACCAGTACCCTCGTCTTGCCGGATCCCGCCCCGGCCAGGATGAGCTCCGGTCCCTCTGTCCAAAGGACCGCATCTTTTTGCTCTTCATTCAAAGCTTCAAGTATTTCCTTCTCCCTTGTCTCCATAAACAGCCATCTATCCTTTCTGTGCCGCTGATGCACAGCTTATTTCTGTTCCGCATAAAAGCAGGCTTTCCGCGCAGGCTTTTAAGACAGTACAGCTATTGTAACATACTCCCGGCGTAAATCGAACAGCGATTCGAGAGGGACAGGTCCTTTCCTTCGAGTATTTATTTAACCCCTTCCCCTTGTCATCTCGCTTTAAAAACCGTATGATATACTCATTCATTAAAAAAATGAGCCATTTCTGACGCATCTTATTATAGGCGCATTATCATCTTAACTATTCGGAGGAATACCATATGGATTCAACCACACGTGACGCGCTTCGGAGGATCTCTGAGGAGTTCTCACAGCTCAGTTA
>JAFRMI010000060.1 GCA_017430765.1 Lachnospiraceae bacterium
GATCCTGCGGATCGATATGGAAGAGTTCATAGAGAAGGATCATATGGCCCGTCGAACTGATCGGGAGCCACTCGGTAATTCCCTCTACAATACCAATGAGGATCACTTCCAAAATTCTGAGCATGTGTTACCTCCGAATGGAAAAGAGTTCACGGTGGTTTTTCAGTTGTATTTATCATACTCTTATTTTCAGAATTTGTCGACATATGGGGCGGGGGATATTAATCCCCAGCCAGGGCACGCTGTGCATAAGCCATACACAGACATACAGTCTCCTCTACTTCGCAGTTCCTGTCACAATTCTGCTGATAAAACACCGCCTGATCGAAGCAGCCGGCAGAGCGCCGTACCGTAATCCCGACATGACACCAGATTACCGGAGCAGTGCCGCAAATGCAGTTGAATTAATTGTCGGATCACGAAAAGACTCCTTGGGAAACATGCCCTGCCAAAAAGTGCCGCATCCGATCACCACGTCATCGAATGCGGCACCTTTCATATTCTGTCAGTCTTTACTCTGTAAAGGGAACAACTGCTCCTTCATATTTATCATTGATGAATTTAACGATCTCATCGGACTTCAGAGCCTCAACCAGCGCCTTGATGGCTTCGTTATCCTCATTGCCCGTCTTGACGGCAATAACGTTCACGTAGGTTTTTGCAGCCTCGGAATCGGCCTGCTCGAAGGCAAGCGCGTCCCTGGAGACGATAAAGCCGGCTTCAAGTGCGTAGTTGCCGTTCATAACCGCATACGCCACTTCATCTTTCACGCGCGGAATCTGGGCCGCTTCGAGTTCCTCTATCTCGATGTTTTTGCTGTTCTCTTCGATGTCCTGCTTTGTGGCGGTAAGTCCGGCGCCGTCCTTAAGCTTGATCAGGCCGAGATCCTGCAGAAGAAGCAGTGCTCTCGCCTCATTGGTCGTATCATTGGGAACCGCGATCACATCGCCGTCAGCCACTTCATCGAGGCTTCCCTTTGTTCCGGGGTAAATACCGAAGGGCTCGTAATGAATCTTGCCGGCGACGGACAGGTCCGTTCCTTTCTCTTCATTAAAGCTGTCCAGATACGGAACATGCTGGAAATAGTTGGCATCCATCTCCCCGCTGTTCACGACTTCATTCGGCTGTACGTAATCCTCAAACACTTTGACCTGCAGATCGTAGCCCTGCTCCGCGAGGATGGGTTTCGCCGCCTCCAGAATCTCCGCGTGAGGAACCGGGCTGGCCGCCACCGTGATCACCTTGGTGTCTGCCGGAACGGATGCTTCCTGAGGAGAACTCCCGCCGCAGGCGGAAAGGACCCCGGCTGCCAAAGCAGCTGTCAGCAGGATACTCAGTACTTTCTTTTTCATAATCATTTCCTCCTTTTCATATCTTCGAGCACTTATTATAAATGCTGCGAATCTATCCATAATTCCATGTCAGTATGTAATTATGCACCGCTGCTTCACGAAACCGCCGTTATCAGCCTATGCAGAGGCTGATCATTTATGCATGCAGCTGTCCGTCAAGTCCGCGTCAATACCTTACATTACTCTTACACTCTTCTCCTGTCAAGGACGGAGGCGAGCCGCATGCCCGCGAACTGGAAGATCTGCACGATGGCGATCAGCAGAATGACTGTGACGATCATGATGTCCGCCTGATAGCGGTAATAGCCATACTGGATGGCGATGTCGCCAAGTCCGCCTCCGCCAACCGTTCCCGCCATGGCGGAATAGCCCAGAATCGTCGCAAAAGAAATCGTCACGCCGACAATCAGGGAGATCCTGGCTTCCACGAGCAGGACACTGCGCACGATGGTCATGGTTCCCGCGCCCATTGACTGGGCCGCCTCGATCACACCGCGGTCCACTTCTTTCAGGGAGGACTCTACCATTCGCGCGATAAACGGAGCTGCCGAGACCACAAGCGGAACGATAGTCGCTGTCGAGCCGTAACTTTTCCCCACGATGAACCGGGTCAGCGGGATGATCAGGATCAGCATGATGAGGAACGGAATACTGCGCATCACATTGGTGATAATATCAAGCACACGGTAAAGAAGGGGAACTGGTTTTATTCCCTCCTTATCGGTAACCGCCAGGACGATTCCCCATGGCAGGCCAAGTATATAACCAAAAAGTGTAGAAAGCCCGGCCATATACAGTGTCTCCAGGACACCCCCGCCGATCATTTTCCATACTTCAGAACTAAGCATAATTGCTCACCCCCTCTACCTCCTCGACCGCAAGTCCCCGGTCCCTGAGATAAGCGATGATGTTCTCCTGCAGTTCACGGTCCTCCGGCAGTCCCAGAATCATCTCGCCGCGGGCTACACCGCCCACATCCTTGGTATCGGCTCTGAGGATATTCACCGCCACACCGAACGTCAGAATCATGTTCGCGATCACCGGCTCGAAGGAAGACTGCGTCCCGAACACGATCCGGATTCTGCGGTCCTCGTGGAGAATCGGCGTCACTTTTCCCAGTGCATCCGACGCATCCCACTCATCCGGATCCTTTCCTTCGATGATCAGCTGCTTCGCGGCGTGAGAGCGGGGATGCAGGAAGATTTCCTCCACCAGGTTCTCCTCCACAAGCTCGCCCTTCTCAATAATCGCCACCTTGCGGCAGATTTCCCTCACAACGGACATCTGATGCGTAATGATAATGATCGTGATGCCGGTCGCCTCATTGATCTCTTTAAGCAGGGACAGGATGGACGCGGTCGTCTGCGGGTCAAGCGCACTGGTCGCCTCATCGCAAAGAAGAATCTTCGGATCGCAGGCCAGTGCCCGCGCGATCGCCACACGCTGCTTCTGTCCGCCGGAGAGCTGCGCCGGATAAGCCCTTTCCTTGTCGGCAAGTCCCACAGTTTCAAGAAGGGAACGCGCTTTCTGCACGGCCTCCGCTTTTTTTACACCCTGGATCTGCAGAGGGAAGCAGATATTGTCCAGCACCGATTTCTGCATCAGCAGATTAAAGCCCTGGAAGATCATCCCGATGCTGCTGCGCAGTTTTCTGAGTTCCCGGTCCGGAAGGGTTCCCAGCTCCTGGCCTTCGATAAACACCTGCCCTTCGGTAGGCTTTTCCAGATAATTGAGGCATCGGACCAGTGTGCTCTTCCCGGCACCGGACATGCCGATGATCCCGTAGATGTCCCCCTGATCAATTTCCAGATTGATATGCCGCAATGCATCCACGCGGCCGTCTTTTGCCATAAATGTCTTGCTGAGGTCCCTGACCTCGACCATCTTTAGTGCCATCCGGTATTCCTTCTTCCTGATATTTATGAGAATGCATTTCTTTAGAACGCATTGATATCTCCGTATTTCCTGAGAAAAACATCCGTGCAGGTTCCCGGATCCGGGGGATCGCAGGCGTCTGCAGTTTTCCATTATACAACATGCGATAAATTAAGCAAAGGAAATACGCACTTCCATGCACAAAGAAAAAAGTCCGCAGGCGGACTTCCGTTTTCCCGAAGAATATCCTATGCGATAAAAAAGAGCTTCAAAACATTATGTTTTTGCCTTAGAAGCAGACAAAAGTGATATATCAAGCCGGTTTTCCAAGGTGTTGGCTGCTGATTTCTCGGTCTTACATCAGCTGACATCAGAAAACGGGGTAAAATAGAAATAAAAAAATCCTCAAAAACCCCGGAAATATAGGATTTTTGAGGACTCCCAATCATGCAGGAGGCGGGACTTGAACCCGCACTATGTTGCCATAACAGGCACCTGAAGCCTGCGCGTCTGCCAATTCCGCCACTCCTGCGAAACGCATAGGTGCGTCAACGAAAGCTATTTTACCCTTTTTTTCAGGATTCGTCAATCCTCTTTTATAAATCTGCGGCGTCTTTTTCTGATTTCTCTGAAACCGCGCCGTCTGCGGGTTCTATTCTCTCGTGATCCGCTTCAAACAAAGAGAAATCCGACAGTTCCTCTGTCCCCGATAGTTCCGCTTTCTCTGCCTCAGCAGGTACATCGTTCAGCAGGGACTGTGCAGATGCAGCGCCCTGTCCGACTTCCAAAGTTCCGTCCTCAGCCGTTTCCTCTGCTGCCGCATCTTTTAGCAGTTCTTCTTTTGCCGTCTCTTCAGATGTGCGCTCCACGTCATCAAGTGTCGTGAACCGCATCTCACCCAGTTTCGCCATCTCGGCGTCAATATCGATGTCCTCCGCAAGCTCACGCGCGAAAAGCTCATCCAGGGTATCCTCCTCCGGCATCAGAGGCAAAATGCCGCGCTCCTCTTCAGAAGTCTCCGTGAGAAACGTCTCTTCTGCGGCTCCGGCCGCAATAGATGCATTTTCCTCTTCCACCGGCATCGCTTCTCCGCACTGCGGGCAGAAGGCGACCTCCGCGGGAACCAGTTCATGGCAGGCCGGGCAGACCTTCATCCCCCGCACGCCCGCCAGTTCCTTCTTCAGTTCATGAATCCTTCCCTGGCAGACCCTGATCTCGGAGATCAGATCCATGATTGTCTCATCCAGTTCGACGATTCCCGTATCACCCGCATTGTTAACGACCGTCTCACCGACTGCCTGGTACATCTTATCGATTTCTTTTTGTTCTGACGAAATCATCGCGGAGATCTTCGTCGACTCAAAGAATGTGCTTGTTCTTCCGACCGCGCTCTGCGTTGCCCTTGATATGGATTTTCCGAGATCTCCAAAGAAATCTTCAGACATTTTTTGTTCACTCCTCTCTTTAACAGCAGGTCTGCATTGTCGTTTGTGCCGCTTCTTATCTGCTGCTTCCCGGCGGATCATTGCCGCCCCGCTTCGTTCCTGATGCGGCGCTTTCGGGATCTCTTTGAAGCCCCGTCTTTCCACCTGCTGCTTTTACATGATCGCAAAGCGCTTACAGCTGTCCTCTCAGGCGAATGCGGGGGCCGCCGGTGTGCTCAACGTATTCCTTCGTAATAATCACTTCTCCGATTCCCCGGTCTTTCGGGATCTCATACATGATATCCAGCATGAACTCCTCTATGATCTGGCGGAGAGCCCGGGCGCCCGTGTCCCTCTTCAGCGCTTCCTTCGCGATCGAGCGGAGCGCGTCCTCCTCAAAGTCGAGTTTCACGTCGTCCATGGCGAGCAGTGCCTGGTACTGCCGCAGAATCGCGTTTTTCGGCTCACCGAGGATGCGTACCAGCATATCCTCCGTCAGTGACTCGAACGGACACACGATCGGAAGTCTTCCGAGGAATTCCGGGATCATCCCGAACTTCCGAAGGTCCTCGTTCGTGACCTGACGGATGAGGTTCTTCTCACTGTCATATTTATCTTTGAGGTCAGCCTGAAATCCTATGGATGACCGCCGGTTCAGCCGCTCCTTAATGATATCCGTCAGATCCGGAAACGCCCCGCCGACAATAAACAGAATATTCTTCGTGTTCACCCGGCGCATTGGCACCATCGCGTTCTTGCTGGACGCGCCGACCGGCACCTCGATCTCGGCGCCCTCCAGCAGCTTCAGCATTCCCTGCTGCACCGCTTCGCCGCTGACGTCTCTTGTGTGCATGTCCCGCTTCTTGGCAAGTTTGTCGATCTCATCGATGAAAATGATGCCATGCTCGGCCTTCTCCACCTGATTGCCCGCATTTGCCAGAAGTTTCGATACAACAGACTCTATGTCGTCGCCGATATATCCGGCCTCTGTGAGCGAAGTCGCGTCCGTGATTGCAAGCGGTACGTCGAGCAGGCGGGCCAGAGTCTGTACAAGGTAGGTCTTGCCGCAGCCGGTGGGACCGATGAGGAGTATGTTCGATTTGTCAATTTCGCAAAGTCCCGGATCCTCCGGATCCGGTATCTCGAGTTCTTTCTGCTCTTTCTCCCACTCTTTCCGCTTTTCGTTCTCCAGAAGCCGTTTGTAATGATTATAGACAGCGACCGATATGACTTTCTTGGCATGTTCCTGTCCGATCACATAGCGGTCGAGCCGGGCTTTCAGCTCGTGGGGGGCTGAGAGACGGGGCATTTCGAACACAGGCAGCTCCGCGTCCTTTTCCTCGTTCGCGGGCTGCGCCGTCACTCCGCCGAAAAGATCCGTAATATTCATCACCTGCATATTCTGAAAGTTGGAAAAAAGATCCTGCAGATCGGTCCTTTTTTGCATCTCGTCGATGCTTTTCTGCATGCATTCCTCGCACACGCAAAGTTCTCCCGGCAGCCGGATCAGCTTTCCCGCTTCCTTCTCCGTTCTCCCGCAGATGCGGCACACATCGTTTTGATTATCGATATAATCGCTCATCTTCTGTAAATACCTCACACACTCCTACCATTATAGTCGCAGTCATTCCCCCTCACAAGTAAACATTCTGTTAATATCGTCAGGATATGGTAATAAGAATCCTCAGCTTGAAATGGAGAACTGCCCCTTCAAAAGAGGCAGTTCTCCAAAGGGACTATATCCCATAAAACACATATATATGAGCCAGAATCATCACCTGTCAAAGAATCCGAACAGATCGCCTCCGAACGGGCCCATCCCGCCGTACGGGTTCTGCCCGCCGTCCGGAATATTCTGCACTCCTCCGCTGTCAGGAGACTGCTGTCCGTCCTGCTGGCCGTTCCCTGCATTCGGGTCGGGTGTTGTATCCGGTAAGCCGGATTCACTTCTTTTTCCGAGCGTCACGGTGATCCGCTGCTTTTCAAATGCCGTCTTGTCCTCATTGATTCTGCTGATCGACATCTCCAGTTCCTCGCCGGCGGCGTAGTACGTCAGCATATCAATCAGCTCCTCTTTCGTCTTTACGCCGGTGCCGTCCATGGATGTAATAATATCGCCTGCCTTAATTCCGGCCTTGTCGGCGGGTCCGCCCTCCACAACTTCCGACACATAGACGCCGGAAGGATATCCGCTCTGTGTATATGCGGCCGGCATCGTCATACAGGTAATCCCAAGATAAGATGCCTGCTCCGCGCTCACCTGCTCGCGCTTAACCCGGCTTCCAAGTTTCGTGAGAATCGGCTCCGCAATAGACATCGGAATGGCGTACCCTACGCCCTCGACGCTCTCATCGACAAACTTGGCTTCATTGATGCCGATCAGTTCGCCCTTCATATTGAGAAGTGCGCCGCCGGAATTTCCCGGATTGATAGAGGCGTCCGTCTGAATCAGCTCCCGTTCCGTCCCGTCCGAATCCATGACCGTTCTTCCGATCGCACTCACAATTCCTCTCGATACGGACTGTCCGTAACCCAGCGCGTTGCCAATCGCGACAACTTCCTCTCCCACGCTCAACGAATCCGAATCCCCAATGGAGACGATCGTAATCACATCCTGCGTCGCTTCGGGAATATCCTTAAACGGAACCGCCACGATCGCGAGGTCATAATCCGCATCCGTGCCTTTGACGCTTCCTGCGACAGCGGTCTCATCCTTGAATGTCACCGTGATTTCTTTAGCGTCCTGAATCACATGATTGTTGGTTGCGATCAGCAGATCGTCATCCGTCTTGCCGACAATGATGCCGCTTCCCGCACTTACGCCCTCGTACTGCTGCGTCTCGCCGAAGAAATTCTGGTATTCCTGGACCGTCACATTCGTGATGGACACCATGGAGGGCATGACTTTGCTGACAACGTCAGGGACGGAGAGAACTTCTCCCGGAGCGGCGCTGTCTGCCGCTTCTCCTGCGGGTTCCTCCGCGAAGTCCCCGTTCTCATCGGACTCGATCTGCGGCAGTTCCATCCGGCTCTCCGCTTCCCCGTCTTTCTTGTCCGGCGAGGCCTCTTCCTGCTTCGGCGCGGTTTCCTCCTGCTTAGGCGCCGCGTCCCCCTGATTGCCGATGATCACTTCGTTCTCTGACTCGGCAGCCTGGGACTCCGTCACCTTCGTGCTGCTTCTTCCGATCACGCCTGTCAGTGCCAGAACACCTGAAAAGACAAGACCGAATACGATGGCAAACACGGCAGCCATTCCCACAACGAATCCGACTTTCTTCGCCGTATCATGCTTTTTTGTCCTCTGACCGGAAGTAACAGGCGGGGCGGAACCGTAGCGCATATCCTCATACGGCGACTGGAACCTGTACGCGTCATACTTGCTCTTGTATTCTTTTCTAATGCTCTCCGCATTCCCTGCACCGGCCCCGCTGCCCGCTGTGCCGGCACCGGGTGCGCCTTCCGGATGGGTAACCGGTTCGCTCCCGTACACCGGACTTTCAACGCGGTTTATCGGTGTGTCCTCCGTATGGACGCTTTCATACGGATGAGCCGGAGCGCTCACAGGATCCGGTTTTGCGCCCCCGGCAGCTTGTGACGCTTCTGCAGCGCGGATCTCTGCCTGCGGATCCGGTGCGCCGGCAGGAGAGGGAACTGTCATATCCCTCTGAAAGTTTTCGTTCGATAATCCTTCATCCTGCACGGCAGCGCTCCCCGCGTCTGTCCCTGCCGGCACGCTGTTTTCTCTCTCATCAAAAAAATCGCTCATAAGTAACATCTCCCGTTTAAGATCTTACTTATGAGCATACGCACCAAATGTGTAGAAAATGTGACACTCCACCGCATTTTCAAATCAAAATCCTATACTTCCTCATACCCGTCGAAGAATTCGCGGTTCATGCTGCAGTGCCGCACCAGCCACATCGGAAGTTTCCGGTAATTTTTGCCAAGCTTAAATCCAAGCAGGCGGAATGCGCACTGAATACAGAACCCGGGGAACAGATAGATTTTGCCCATTTCCGAAAGTGACGAAGCAACATACCGCACAAGCCGCATGCCTTCTCCTTCCGACCGGATCTGGCGGAAGATCTCCGGATGCATGGCCTGCGATACCCCGTTGTCGAAGTTGCGCCGGAACTGCTGCAAATTGGTGTAATTGTGGGAATGAAAAACCTCCGCATCCGCGCAGTAGGCGACCGAATAGCCGAGACTCAGGATCCGTCCGACATAGATCATATCCTCATTAAATATGGAGGGCGCGGAAAACCCGCCCATCTCCTGAAAGAGTCTGCGCTCGTACATCGCACATGTGTTGGAACAGAAATAGGTCTTGATTCCCAGCGTACTGAGATCCCGGATCGTCCGGACCTCGCTCTCCTCCGGATAGTTGAAGCTCCGCACACACCCCTCCGCGATGCGGCAGTCCGCTTTCGGCAGCTGCCTCGCATAGGCCGCCTTCACTTTTGGATCGGAAAATGCAGCCAGCAGTCTCCCGACCAGCTGCTCATCGGCGGGACATGCGTCCTGTGTAAGAAACAGCAGGTAATCGGATTCGGCAAAGCCTGCTCCCATATTCCGTGTTCCCGCGTGGTCAAACTCCTGCTTTGTGATATGAAAGACCTCCGCTCCCGGAATTCCTTCCGTGAGAGCATCGTCAAAATACTCCTCTCCCGTATTGATCACCAGAATCTGGCACACCGGATAGTCCTGCCTGCAGAGCGCAAGCAGGAGATCCCTGAATGTATGATCCGGTTTATAGGATGGAATAATCACATCCACCGTCTTTTGTTTCATCTGTTTCCCCTTTAAAAATGCCGAACACGTAAAACAAACACCGGGCCCCCGGCTCCCTCTCTTCCTGTACCGGCAGTTCCCTTATAACCCCTGTTTTGCGGCAGTCCCCTATTCTGCCGCAGAAACAGAGTCCGCCAGCGGACCTTCAGCTTCCCCCGTCTCTCCTTCATAAGAGAGCGCAGCGCATGAAAAACGGCTGTCACTCATTAAGGACACGGGGCCGTGACGAAAAAGTACCATCCCCATGCACATGCATGGCGGATGGTACCTGCGTAACTTTTCAAAGAACCGGACGGATTATTTGACGATGTCCGCTTCACCGCCGGACTTGGCGATGACGCTGTTCTTCAGAGCGACTTCACGGCTCTTCTCGGAAAGGCCGGAGAGAGCAACGATGTCCTGACTGTATTCTTTTACTGTTGCACTGCACTCATACTTCTTCTCGTCAAAGAGGAATTCATGCAGTTCCTGTACATTCTGCTCGAGTGTGACCGGAACGATCGTGTCCAACCGCCTCGATCCGACGTAAACATTCTTTTCGATATGCGCAAACGGGAAGCCGGATGTCTTGTCGATGTCGTAGGAGAACATCTCCGTTGCCATCTTCACGATCTCCGCATTCGAGAAGGAAGTCTTGCAGAGCGGAAGAACATCCTCTATCATGGCGTTGATCGTATTCATGCCGCCCTTCTTCGCCTTCTCGACAATCTTCTCGATCACGACTCTCTGGCGCTGTGTACGCTTCATGTCCCAGCCCGCTGTATAGCGGATTCTTGCGTAGGAAACCGCCTGTACGCCGTTCAGGTGATAGTACTGCGGCATAACCTGCGGATCGATCGGTGTATACTCAAGACCTGTGACCTTCGACGTCTCCACGCAGTAGTTATTCATATGAATGACTTCCTGATCCGTCATCCAGACATCGATTCCGCCGATGTCATCGACCAGTTTTGCCACAGAAGAGAAGTCCACAACGACGTAATCATGGATATTGAGGTCAAGATTCCGGTTGAGCATCGTCAGAAGCTGCTTGGCGCTTCCGTTCGCATAAGCTGCGTTGGCCTTGTCATAGCGGCCCGCCGCCGTTGTCTCGCCGGTCTGTGTGCCGCCGCCCTCATCGTAGTTATAATACTCGTTGTCGTGGCTGTAGGCATATTCCCTGGGCTCGTCGTCGTTATCCGCCTGTGACGTTTCCGGCGCAGACGCCTCACTCTCCTGCTCATTCTGCTCCTGCTCTGTGACCGCCACCATTTCTTCCCCGTCATTTCCGGAATTCTCAGGGACTGCATTCTCTTCGTTGGCGGTATGGCTCGTATCATCGTCTGTGATCGGAGCGACATTCTCTGTCTCCGTCTCCGAACCGGAACCGGAGCCCGAGCCCGAACCGGAACCTGAGTCTGAACCCGAACCGGAGCCTGAGCCCGAACCGGAGCCTGAGCCCGAACCTGATCCCGAACCGGATGATCCGTCTCCGGAAGGTTCATTATATTCCGGCACAGCGTCTCCTCCGTCCGCGTCATTGCCGCTTCCCTCGTCGATCTCAACGGGAGCTTCCTCTCCGCCGCCGCCGTCATCGCCGCCGTCATCGCCGCCGCCCTCATCGTCAAAGGACGTAAACTCTTCGAATTCGTCGTCATCCCCCTGGGAGGTGGTCGATTCGCGGGAACCGATATTAAGAAGCGTGTCCCTGTAAAGGGAAACCATCCGGATCTCACCGGTATCATTATTGATACTGGCAATGATCATGGTATCACTGTTCGCGTAGTCGATCTGGTTGACGTCACGCGTATCAAGACCGACAAGCGCGATATTCGTGTACCCTTTCAGCTTCTTATTCTTGGCAACTTCCTCATTCTCTTCCGCGGCGTCGCCGTCCGCGTTCGGATCTTCCCCTGTTTCCGTATAGGTCACCGGGTTGCCGTCCTTGTCAACGGACGCCGTCTTCCCGCCGGTCTTCCCGGCGTTATTTCCGCCGACACCCGAACCGATCGCGTTGAGGCCCTCGTTGATCCTCGCAAAAACAAAGATCCCGATGACAAGGGCAAGCAAAACGATGAGCTCAATAATGAAGATCACCAGAGAAGCTTTCTTTTTTTTCTTCTTCTTTAAATCTGCCATAATACTCCTTTTCGTGGATCCGGCCGGAGGACGCTGAATAATACAGCCGTCTGATCAGTAAGCGTTTTTGTTGACAAACCCCCGGAATGCAGTCAGAAACAGGATCTTAAGATCCAGTCCCAGTGTCCAGTTCTCAATATAGTAAAGATCGTGATCGATCCGCTTGCGGATCGAAGTATCTCCGCGGTATCCGTTGACCTGCGCCCAGCCCGTCATTCCCGGACGGACCTGGTGCTTGATCATATAACGGGGAATCTCCTCCTGGAACTTTTCGACAAAATACGGCCGCTCCGGCCTCGGTCCCACAAGAGACATATCCCCTTTCAGAACATTGAAGAGCTGCGGCAGCTCATCGATGCTCGTCTTTCTCATAAACTTTCCGACTCCGGTCACGCGCGGGTCATTCCGGGTCGTCCACTTCTTCTTTTCCTTCTGGTCGTCCTGTACGACCATGGACCGGAATTTGTACATCATAAACGGCTGATTCCGAAGGCCCACCCTCTCCTGCCTGTAGATCAGCGGTCCGGGAGAAGTGACCTTAATCAGAATCGCGAACACCAGCATCACGGGAAAAAACAGCACAATACATACCAGGCTTCCCACGATATCCATCAGCCTTTTCACCATCGCCGGAAATGCGTTGCTCAAAGGCACGTAACGGATATTAATGACGGGAAGACCAAGTATGTCCTCCGTGTACGGCTTTGTCGGTATGATGTTGTTGTAATCCGGTATGAACTTGGTGTGCACACCCGATTTCTCGCAAAGCGCGACTATATTTTCAAGCCTGTAGTATTCAGACAGCCCGAGCGTGATCGCGATCTCGTCCAGATGATTCTCCGGAAGGATAATCATAAGGTTGTCGATCCGCCCGAGAACTTTGATCCCCTTATATTCTGTCCCCGCCTCAATCCGGTCATCAAGAATGCCCCTTATATTGAGTCCCCACTGCGGGTTCATCAGCACCCTGTCGATATATTCCTCCGCCGCACGGCTGTATCCGACCAGAAGCAGATTCCGGATGAATCGTCCCTGCCGGCGCATCTCCTTGACGATGCCCCACACGAAGAACCGAACCGCGATATCGGACAAGGCGTTGATCGCGAAGAATGTGAGAAGCATGGTTCTCGACCAGTCAATCTGGCGCCCCATAAAGAGAGCCAGGTTGAACAGCAGGTAGCCGATGATGTTGGCGGTGATCACGTTGCTGATCTCCGCACGGCGGCCCCTCATCCTGTTTGCCTGGTACAGCCCCACTGCCCAGTACAGAAGAATCAGTACGGGAACAGCGAAATACAGTGCGCTCACATATGTGCGGAACGGCACGGTTTCAACGGAGCCTCCCGAAAAAAGACGGCTCCGGAACTTCAGATACCAGGCCAGGAGGTAAGACAGGACAGCGATCGCGGCGTCAATAAGCGCCAGAAGCCGGCTGAAATACTTTTGATTATTCTCCGTCAATTGCAGATCCTCTATGACTGTCCGGGATTCCGGACAGTTATGATTCTCTTAAAAGCCTTCTCATCTCCTACAAAGTCCAACCATAACATATTCCGTACCATTTGGCAAGAATGCGGCGGCTTCCTAATATTTTTTTTAGAAAGTGCCACGTTTGATTATCTGCGGACCAGTCTTCTTGGGATATTTGTCCAAAGATCCATCTGGATCTTCCGGTAATGCGGCAGATTTTTCCACAAAAACCGGACGCGCCTGCCTTCTTTTCTTCCCTGCGCGGAGAGTGCAAATCCATGCGCAATCCCCTTCACATATTCCCTTCCGTATCCCTTGACTGCAAAGAAGAGGGCCTTGATCAGAAACCCCGGAAGCAGAAACGGGAGATTCAGAAGAATCTGCGGAAGCGGCATATTCTTCGATATCAGGTAGATGCTGTTCCTCGATGTATTCTTCACCTTGAACAGATTGTAGACGGATCCGCTCGTCGCGCTTCCGACGTGCAGGACACGCGCCGAGGGGATGTAGTAATTCCTGTATCCGCTGATCCTGGCCCTCCAGCCGATATCGCAGTCCTCCAGATACGCAAAATGGTGCTCGTCAAACACCCCGATCGCATCCATCGCCTTCATGCGGTAGATCGCCGCGCCGGCACAGCTGAAAAAGATCTCCTCCGCTTTTGTGAATACCTCGCGCGGCGCTCCTTTTCCCCGCGCGAAAGCCCAGCCGAGCGCGCAGTAGAGATCCCCGGCGTCGTCGATGACCGCCGGATTTGCCATCCGCAGCATCTTCGCCTGGCAGGAAAATGCATCCGGCAGTTCCTCCATGGCCCGCACCAGTTCCCCTACAAAATTCGCATCCGCTTTCGTGTCGTTATTAAGAAGAATCACGTAATCCGCGCCGGCTGAGGCCCGGATCCCGGTATTTACGGCTCCGCAGAAACCCGAATTATGCGGGAGCGCGATCAGCTCCGCCTCCGGATAGCGGGATCTGATATACTCCGCGCTTCCGTCTGTGGAGCCGTTATCGACAACAATGACCCGGTCCGGTTTTACTGCCTGGCGCCGCATCGCGCCGAGGCAGTCGTCCAGATAACGGATCCCGTTATAATTCGGTATCACAACCGTTGTAACTGCAGACATGATCCTGTTTTGTCCTTTCCAAAAGATGTTTTACTTCGGAGCCCTTTTCACAGCCTTGGGAACTGATCCGGCACTCCGGAAAGCTCTGCCGCACCGTTTGGACCCCTACTGGACCCTGAGAGAATAGTTCCACTTTTTGAGCGACAGATTGGGGTTGTAGAAGGGATCCCCTTCTTTCAGAAGATCCAGATAGTGGACGCGGAAATACTCAATCTCGCTTTGGAAGCGCCGCGCCTTCTTCGGCGTATCCTCCGCGCCGCGCGTCCTCGATTCGTCGTGATACAGTTCGGCAAACGGGTCATAGACGATCCGGTATCCCAGTTTCCCGATCTTCAGACAGAGGTCCACGTCGTTGAAAGCGACCGCGAGCTCCTCTGTAAATCCGCCGACTTTCTCAAACGCTTCCCGTTTCACCATCATGCAGGCCGCCGTCACGGCGCTCAAATCCTGCATAAGGGAAGCCTTGTGCATATAGCCGGATCTTCCGCGCGGCAGATCCACAAACATCGATCCCGCGACCCCGCCGATCCCGATCACGATCCCGGCGCTTTGCACGCGGTTGTCCGGATAGTAGAGCTTTGCCCCGACCGCACCGACATCCGGCCTCTGGCAGACTCCGAGAAGTTCCGTCAGCCAGTCGGAAGAAATGGTGCCCCGAACGTCGTTGTTGAGGAACAGAATATAATCCCCCGTCGCATAGCGCACTCCGTAATTGTTGATCGCGGAGTAGTTGAACTCCTTCTTCCACCTGACGAGCCGGACTTCCCTTATGGAAGAAATCTTCTTATAATACTCGAACGTCTCCCTCTTCTGGCTGTTATTTTCGACAATAATAATCTCCAGCTTCCGGTATCCCGTGTCAAGGAGCGCTTCGAGACACTCCCTGAGAGCCTCGGTCTCATCCTTATTCGGGATAATCACAGAGACAGTCGCGGACAGGTCCGCCGGATACTTAACCCGGTAGAATCCGAAGTCCGGGAGGGCCTCCACTTCTCCCTCCTGCCCGATCCGCGCAAGATGCGCCTCGATAGCCCGCTTCCCGGCGTCATACGCGTACTGCTTGCTCATGGGATTGTCCGCCGTGGAAGCCTCGTGGGTCCGCCAGTGGTAGAGGACCCCGGGCACGCGGACGATGCACTCCGCCTTTTCCGTGCAGCGGAAGATGAAGTCATAATCCTGCGCGCCGTCCATCTCCGGATTAAAGACGCCCGCGCGGTCAATGAGCTCCCTTTTTACGACAAGAAAATGCGTGATGTAGTTGTTCGACCGAAGCAGATCCTCGTTAAATCCCGGTTTGAAATGCGGCTGGTAGTATTTTGTGAGGCCGGAATTCACCTTGTCCTCATCCGTGTAGAGGAGATCCGCGCCTTTTTGGACAATCTGCAGCGCGATCTCATAGAGCGCATTCGGTTCGAGGAGATCGTCGTGGTCCAGAAAACCGATATACTCCCCCTTCGCCGCGGCCATGCCCCGGTTCGTATTCTCCGCAATTCCGTAATTTTCCGCAAGCGGGACGTAGCGAATCCGCGGATCCGTCTCCGCAAATGCATTCGTGACGGAACATACGCTGCCTTCTTCCGCCGTTTCCGCGGAGCCCTTCGCGCCGGCATCCGCAATCACGAGCTCGAAGTTCTCATAGCTCTGCTCCCTTACGGACCGGATCAGTTCAGTGAGAAACTTCTCCGGCGTGCGGTACGCCGGAACGACGATGGAAATAAGAGGGCCGTCCGCGATGGGATGGTTTCTCTGCTTTCTCAGAGTCTCCTTTGCTGCCCGGTGCTGCTCAAACCACGGCCCGTAGGGAACCTCCTCCGGTTCCATGCGCTCCATCAGCCGGTTGAAGAATTCCTTCGTCCCGAAATGCTTCCAGTACAGAATCCCTTTTTTCACTTTGTAAGGTGTGATCGGAAACTTCATAAAGAGTCCTTTCTGCCGCCGTCAGCTCTCTTTCGGAAGCACGCGGATATATCTGCGCAGCGCATCCCTCCAGTCCGGAAGAGGCGCAAAGCCGTTCTCCGCAATCTTCGAGCGGTCCATGCGGCTGTTATACGGCCGCGTCGCCTTCGCCCCGTACTCCTCCGATGTTACGGGATGCACCGTCACATCCGTCATGCCCGCCTCCTCGAAGATCGCGCGGGCGAAATCATACCAGGAGATGTACTCTCCTTCATTTGTGACGTGATAGATGCCGTACCTGTCCGTTGTGATCATGTCAACGACCAGGCGCGCCAGATCGAGGGTGTAGGTGGGCGTTCCGATCTGGTCATTGACCACGCGGAGTTCCTTATGCGTTTTCCCGAGCCGCAGCATCGTCTTGATAAAGTTCGAGCCGTTGATCCCGAAGACCCACGCGATGCGGAGAATAAAGTAGTTCTTCACATGGCTTTGAATTTCCAGTTCTCCCTCGGCCTTGGTCGCCCCGTAGACGCCGAGCGGATGCCGCTCGTCTTCCGGCTGCCAGGGGCGCGTCCCGTTCCCGTCAAACACATAATCCGTAGAAAAATACATCACGGGAATTCCCAGCTTCTCCGCCGTCTCCGCGATATATTTCGTCCCGAACGCATTGACCTTCCGGCACGCCTCCGGCATTTCCTCCGCCTTATCGACTGCCGTCCAGGCCGCGCAGTGGATCACCGCATCCGCTCCGGCTTCCGTGAGGACGCGGCGGACTTCCGCGGGATCTGTAATGTCCATCCTGACATAGGGCATCCCCGTCACGGGGGTCCCGTCATCGATTCCGCTGTAGTGCTCCGCGATATCGCTCCCGATCCCCTCCATATTCCGGGCCGCCAGTTCATTCATCACGTCGTGGCCGAGCTGTCCGCCGACTCCTGTTACAAATACTTTCATGTCTTCCTCCCGGGCAGGCCGGTGGGTGCGGCCTGCTCCCATCTTATATGTGTCTCAGCGAGAAATCCTGTGTGATCATGCTCAGATTGGGACTGTAGTACGGATCCCCGTCCCGCAGAATTTCCGGCCATTTCTTCTGAAAATACTTCAGTTCCTTTCCGAAGCGGCTCTTCTTTTCGGGCGTGTTCTCAAGGCCTCTCGACTTCGACTCGTAATGATAGAGCTCCGCAAACGGATTGTAGACAATAAGGTGCCCGGATGATCGGATCTTCATGCACAGGTCGATGTCGTTGAACGCGACGGCGAGTTCCTCCGTAAATCCCCCCACCGCATCGAACACCTCTTTTCGGACCATCATGCAGGCGGCCGTCACCGCGCTCAGATCCATCTGGCAGATGATCCGGTGCTGGTAGCCGCTCTCCCCGCGTTTCTGATTGACGAATGCGTGACCCGCGACACCGCCCCATCCGATGATGGCACCGGCGTGCTGAATCGTGTCGTCCCCGTAATAGAGACGGGCGCCTACCGCTCCGACATCGCTCCGCATCGCAAACCCCATCATCTCCGTCACGGCATCCGTGATAAACTCCGTGTCGTTATTGAGAAGGAGCAGGTACTCGCCCGCGGCCTCCCGGGCGCCGAAATTATTGATGGCGCTGTAGTTGAATCCGCCCTCGTAATAGAGGATGCGGATTCTCGGGTCTTCCGCCGCCAGGCTCTCGTAAGCCGCAAACGTCGCCTCTTCCTCGCTGTTGTTCTCGATAATGAGGATCTCCAGATCAGGCCAGTGCACGCACCGGTTCATCGAGGAGAGACATTTCCGGAGATCGCTGATGTGATCTTTGTTGGGAATGATCACGGATACCTTCGGCGTCTCTTTCCAGTGCCAGATCGTGCGGAAGAGACCGGGGAATTCCCCATTTGCGACCTCCGCCGGCAGGCCGAGCCGCCTGTAATGGGCTTCCACAGCGCGCTTTCCTGCGTCGAATGCCCACGTCTTGCTCTCCGGATTGGCCGCCGTACTGCCCTCAAAAAACCGCCAGTGATAGAGGATCTTCGGTATATGACCGATTCTGTCCGTCACCTCGGTGAGACGCAGCAGAAGATCGTGGTCCTGCGCCCCGTCGAACGCCGGGTCAAGCCACTCCTCGCCGTCCGCACCGGGATATGCGACGCGGGAGAGAACCTCTTTTTTGACCGCGAGCATATGGCAGATATAGTTGACGGAGCACAGAAAGTCCGGATTGAAGTCCGGCTTCATATTCGGCTGCATGTACTGGCCGCCCGTTCCGATCTTGTCCTCGTCGCTGTAGATAAGTTCCGCTTCGGGGTGTTCGTTTATATAGGAGACGAACTCATAAAGGGCGGACGGGGCGAGCAGGTCGTCGTGGTCCGCAAATGCGATCCATTCCCCCCGCGAAGCGCGGATCGCGGCATTGGTATTCGCGGAGATCTGCAGCTGCTTTTCATTATGAAGCGGGCGGATCCTGCCGTCCTCCGCCGAAATCCGCTCCAGGACCTCCCGCATCGGGGAATCCGGTCCGCTGCCGTCCGAAAGGATCAGTTCCCATTTTGCATAACTCTGCTTTTTGACGGAGTCAGCGAGCTCCAGAAGATATTTTTCCGGCGTCCGATAGCAGGGGACAACGATACTGATGAGGGGACTGTCGGAAAAGGTCTCCTTTGCCTGCATCGCGAGCACCCGGTCTGAGGGCATGTGCTTTTTGATCCAGTCCGCGTAGTGCACTTTGCGCATCGCCGGGTTAAACAGCTTATTATAGGTTTTGACCGCGAGTGCGGCGGGGCCGTTGAAGCGCAGAGCGTCCATCGCCTTGCCCATAAGGCCCGCGGCGCGCGCCAGCGCATACCCGCTCATCCCCGTCGGATACGTGAGGACCGTCTCCGCGTCCCCCGCCGTCAGGCGGATCCGGATATCCCCCTTCGGGATCGGACGGATCTCCACGTTAAATCCGTTTGTTTCCACGACCGGATACTCCCCGAACAGCTCCACCGTGTCCAGTCTCTTATAGCGCTCGACAGCCCCTTTCAGAAGCCTTCCGTCCGCGTCGTAAACCCGGACGCGCACCGGCTCCTTCGCGACGGCCCAGCCCGTCACACGGAACAGCCCGTCCTTCCGGCTGACCGTGTAATCGTCGATATAATACCGGATCTCGCCCATTTTCTCCCTGAGCTGCGCCGCGGAGATCTCAAAGACGAGTCTCTTTCCGCGGTCCCCCGAAGCGTAAACGCGCAGTTTTCCCCCCGTCAGATCCTCCGGGGCAAACCGGAACGTCACCCTTACGGGGTACCCTCCGTATCTCTCGTCCGTATTGTCCGAGATCCCTTCCACCGCCGCGGGGATATCCCGCCCGCCCAACTTCGCGGTGAGAACAACGCCCGGGACCAGATAGCCGCTCAGGAAATATTCTCCGCTGTCCGTCAGGGAAAAGCGGTCATACTGTACTAAAAAACCGGGATTCGTGATCATAATCCCTCTCCTCTCTAAAGAGCAGTGTCCTGCCGATACTGGTCCTTCAACGAGTAATCCGCGCGCGTCCTCGTAAGGTTCCGGTTGTAGAAGGGGTCTCCCTCCTGAATCGCCCGGTTCCATTTCTTTCGAAAATGCATCCGGTCCTCGTCCGTCCCCATACTCTCCGGATCGAAGCGGGTCTCCCGCGTGTCCCCGGGCAGGGTGATCTCCGCATACGGATCCATCACGGTTTTATACCCGGCCTCCTTAAGGGCCAGACAGAGATCCAGATCGAACAGGGCCTCCTCATATGCTTCATCAAATCCGCCCGCCGCAAGAAACGCGTCCCTGCGGACCAGCATGGCATCAACGGAAACGCCGGAGACACCGCGTGTTAGATTGGCAAATCCCCCGTATGTGAATACCTCCGCGCTCACATCGGCGAAAGACGGCGCCGCGAGTCCGGATATTCCCAGAACATAACCCGCGGAGAAAATCCTTCCCGACTCCGAGACGACCTTCGTCCCGACGCACCCTATGTCACTTCTCCGCATGAGCCCGAACATTCCGGCAAATGCGAACAGATCGCGGAACTCCGCGTCCTCATTCAGGAAGAGAAGGTACTCTCCCCCCGCGATTTCCGCCCCCCGCATGAGGGAAGACGCCAGGGACTGCCCGTTTCGCGGTACTGGAATCACCTCCGTATTCTCATAGCCGATTTCCGGGATACGCCCTTTCAGGGAGGCGCCGCGGGAGAATGTGAGCACGGTGAGAAGGGGCTGCATTTCCAGATAGTAGGAAGTGCGGTAGCGCCCCCAGTACGGCGTCATCTCCACCTCCGCACGGATTCCGCAGCGCGTCATGTGCTCTATAAGGGCCAGCCGCCCTCTCTCGTAGGCGTAGAGTTTGCTCTCCGGGTTGCCCGCGGTTGACTGCTCGTGGGCCCTCCAGTGGTAGAGGGCTTTCGGCACATGTTCGATTCTTCGCGCCTGCTCCGCGCACCGGAGAAGAAAATCATAGTCCTGCGCGCCGTCGAATTCGGGGCGGAACGGTCCCGCTTTCTCGAGCGTCTCGCGCCGGATCACGACGATATGCGTAAAATAGTTGTAGCTCTCCAAAAGATCCTGATCGTAGTCGGGCTTGAAGAACGGGTCGAAGAGATAGCCTCCGTCCTGTTCCAGTTTGTCCTCGTCCGTATAAATGAGGTCCGTGTCCACCGGAGAGCGGTTGATGGCTTTTACGATCTCATAGACCGCGTCCGGCTCAACGACGTCGTCATGGTCCGTGAGCATGATGAAATCCCCGGACGCAAGCCCGATCGCCGCGTTGGTATTGCCGGAGATCCCGTAATTTTCCGGAAGGTGCAGGTAACGGATCCGCTCATCCTCCCCGTACGTCTCCCTGAGGAAGGTCCCGAGGCTGTCATCCGGACTCCCGTCCGCAAGGCAAAGCTCGATGTTCCGGTAGGTCTGTGCAAGGATGGAGTCCGCCATCTCCTTAAGATAGCTGCGCGGTGTCCGGTAGAGCGGAACCACCACGCTGATGAGGGGCTCCCACGGAAAGATCTCGGTCCTTTCGAGGGCCAGTTCCTCCTCCCCCGCGCGGTTCACGCCCGCCCAGTCGTCGTACTCGATCAGCGGTCCTTCATCCGCCTCCTCCACGCCGTCCAGCATGCGCTGCCACCTCGCGATCCGCTTCTCCCTCTCCGGTATAAGGTGAAGCGGCGTCTTCAGGATCCCGGACGCACTCTCCACCTCCAGTGTCATGGGAAGGCGGGATGCGCAGGACGCCGGGATGCGGATGACAAACCCCGTCTGCCGGTCTTCCGCGATCCTGAAGGTCCGGTTCACGTCCGGGCGGTCATATCTTCTGACACGGGCGTCCACGCGCCGCCCTTCCCGGTCCCTTACGCGCAGAAACTCGGTCTCCGCGTACGGGTCGGCGGTCCAGCCGCGGACAGTCATCTCTTCTTTCCCGTAGATCCGGCTGCCGATCCACAGATGAATCCGCTCGTGGTTCTTCAGCGGGCGGCGCACCGCATCAAACGGATCCCCCTTTCCGAGTTTTACGGAGAGGGACCGATATGCGCTCGCAAACTTCATCCCGCGGATCTCCTCGACCGTGCGAAGGCGCGACTCATAGATGCGGTCGAGCGCGCGTTCCGAGCGGAGCTCCTCCCGGAGCTCCGCGATCTCCCGCATGAGCTCTTCCGCATCCGGTATATTTCCTCTTTCCTGTTCCTTTATCCGCTTTTCGTCCACAGTTCTGTCCTTTTCCGCATGCTGCGCGCGTCGTCCGGCCAGACCGGAACCCTGCCGCCGGAGTTTTCGCAGATCCGGCAGGGCGCCTTACGGCTTCAGTGAAAAATCCGGTCTCGCAAGTGTCAGATTCGAATTATAGAAGGGATCCCCGTTTTGCAGGATTTCCTTCCATCTTTCCCGGAAGCGCGCGATCTCCGATGCGAAGCGCTCCTTCTGCTCTTGGCTTACCTCGTACCCGCGCGAACGGGATTCATAGTGATAGAGAACAGCGCCGGGCTCGTAAAAGATCCGGTATCCCGCTTCTCTGATTTTGAGGCACAGGTCGATATCATTCAGCGCGACCGCATAGGACGGGTCGAATCCCCCGGCCTCCTCGTACACGCTCTTTTTTACCATCATGCAGGCAGCTGTCACGGCGGAGAGCTCCATCTGGGCGACGATCCGCTTCATGTACCCCTCCGCTCCCCGCATGGCGCCGGAGAAGCAGTGGCCGGCGAATCCGCCGTACCCGATGATGACCCCCGCGTGCTGCACCGTGTCATCCCCGAAATACATTCTGGCGCCGGCGGCGCCCGCGCCTTCCTGCATGCAGGCCGCGGCAAGCTTCCTGACGCTGCCCTCTTCAATCACTTCCGTGTCGTTGTTGAGGAACAGCAGATATTCCCCCTTCGATTCCCTGACTCCCAGGTCATTGACCGCGGAGTAATTAAATGCCCCTTCATAGGTGATCACGCGGACACAGGGGTATCGGCGGCTGAGCTCCCCGTAGGTACGGAACGTCTCTTCCTCCCGGCTGTTATTCTCGATGACGATAATCTCCAGATTCTTCCAGCCGCCGAGCCGCATGACCGAATCCACCGCCGTCGTAAGATCCGCCGCGTGATCCTTGTTCGGGATCAGGACGGAGATGAGCGGCTCCCGGGGAACGTCGTATTCCGTCCGCAGGATCCGGTACGCGGCGTCCTCACGCACCTGTGCCATGACGCCGCACCGCACGTAATGCGCGCGCAGATGGGCCGCGCAGACCTTTAGATCAGACATCTCAAAAAGCCCGGGACCGCTGCGGGTCGACAGCACATGCGGAATATGGCCGAACCGGTCCGTGTGCTCCGCCAGATGCAGGAGCAGGTCGAAGAAATCCTCCGCATTTACAGGAGCCGGAACGCCGCTCTTTTGAAGAAGCTCCTTCCGGACCGCAAAACAGCTGCCGATATAACCTGCGGAGCGCAGATATGACAGATTGAAATCCGGTTTGTAATACGGCTCAGAAGAACGGTCGTCCCACGTCTTCGGACCGTCATCCCAGTAGATGACATCCGTCTCCGGATTCTTTTTGAAAAATGCGGCCGCGTGTTCCCTCGCGCCTGCTTTCAGTGTATCCCACTCGCCCGTCACGACTGTGAACTGCTCCGAGAAAGCGGCCAGGTCTTCCTCCGTGACATCCGGGACCTGCAGAACCTCTTCCATCTGCGCCTTCTCATACGCGTCACGGGTAATGGCCGGGGTTCCGCGTCTGACAAGATCCGCCCTCTCCGCAGGATCCTCAGCGGTCCGCACCTCACAGCGGAAGATGCCCCTGAGGTTCTCGACCTCGAAAACATAGCGCCCGTCCGCTTTACCGTCAAGCGGAATATCCACCGTAAAGCCCGCTGCCCTCAAAGGGCTGAGGCCGAACATATCCGTCACATCCGGCCGGGGAGTCCGCCTGACGGAGAAGGGAATCTCCTCCCCCGCCGCATTTCGCACACGGATCGTCTCCGCGGAAAACGCGCGGTCGAAACACCAGCCCCGGATCCTGTCGAAGGAAGCTCCCGCGCTGACCGCGTCGATCGTCACGCACAGTCCCTCCGGGTCGCTTGCAAGAATGGGATGGAAAAGCGCGAACGGATCCTTCCTCCCCGCAAGGCGCATGGCTTTCCGCAAAATCTTCTCGGATCTTTGCTCCCGGATCTCTCCCGCGAGAGCCAGCCGGTTCGCGAGGACGGCGTCCTTTCTTATGCAGGCGTCTCTCATGATGCGGATTTCGTCGCGGAGCGCCGCATTTCCAAGGGACATGCGGGACGGGTCCAGGCGGTCAAGGGAGGTCACCTTGAAAGAGATCTCGAGGAATCCCTCCGCGTTCTCCGGAAGGGGCACTTCGATCTGCGGATCCGCATCCGTAAAGAAGAGACCGGATCCCTCCACGAGGACGCCGTCCGTCTTAAGCTCGCTCAGATCGATATTCTCTCCGCCGCAGACCGCTTTCAGATTCTCCACGAAGCAGGGGCTCTCGAGAGGATCGATGCGCACCTGCAGGACGCCCGGGACGGGGATGCGGAAAGAAACCTCCCCGTTCTCCGCGACCTTCGCCGTTACCCGCGTGTCCTCCGTGCAGCCTTCCCCGCCGTCAGGGTAAACGGATGCAATCCGCGTCCCTTCGTACCCGCGGACGAGGTTATATACGTCCGTTACGCCGTCTGAGACAGCGCCGTAGAGATCACGCCGGGGGACATAGTCCCCATTTACATAAGACTGGAAACATTTTTCCATCGCTTCATATGAAACTTCTTCCTCCTCCGTGATCCCGGCATGTTTCATATAGAGAGCTCTGTCAAGGCCGAGCCTTTTGGAGTTGCCCGTCAGATAATAATGGAGAATACGCCATTTAATGTACGGCAGGGGAACCGGGAAATCAAACGTCCATTCATAGTCAATGATAACCCACGTCTCTCCCGTAACTATAATGTTGTTGAGCACCAGATCTATGTCGGAGACGGACATGGCCGGCAGCCCGGTTTGAACCCGCGCCTCCCCGAACACGGTCCGAAACTCTTCCGTCGCGCAGAATTCCGTGTCGCAAAGCGAAGAAAGAGCCTGAAAATACGCGTCAAACGCCGAAAGGAGCGCCTCGTCGCCGTCCGAAAGCAGGCCGTCAAACTGCTCCTCGAGCGTCGGCCCGTTCAGATATTCAAATTCAGCGGCGTCCCCTGAAAGACGGACGCGGTTCGGCACAAAGCGGCTGCCCTCTGTAAGACGCGCCAGATCCTCCCCATGCTGCACAAGCGCCCGGATATGGCCGCGCGCCTCTTCTGACTGAGGAAGCTTCCGGACAATGACGCTGCCGTCCTCCCCGGCGATCTCCGTGCGGATCCGAAGCGATCTCCGCCTCTCGTTGGAATACTTGGCAAACAGGATCATTGCTCCGCACCCCCCTCCCCTGCGGAAGCGGGACACATCTCCCCGCCCCGTTTTCTGACGGTCAGAAGGAATGAGTTTGAAAAAAGCGGAAAGAGGCCGTCCCGCAGAAGGGAATCGAAGGCTCTCGACTCATCGAAGAGCAGCATCCGGGACCGGTCAAAATTCTCGAGATTCTGCCGGAGATCCCCCGGTCTTGGGAGATACCGGTCAGAATATACCGCCATCGGAAACTTGTAGTCGGGATAGGGATAATAGAACGCATAGTCCGTGCAGCCGCATTCCTCAAGGATCCGGATGAGCTCCGGTTTTGAGAAGGTGCGCACGGAGGTCTCCCGCCTGTACCCCTCGATGCCCTCGAAATAGACGCCCGTGTGATCCTCGCGGCATCCGGCGAAATATTTGAGTCCGAGCCGGTTCTCGATCGCAAGGAGCAGGACGCCGCCCTCCTTCAGGTGGCGCATGGCCTTTTGAAGGAAGGTGTGGTATGGCTTATTTCCCGAAATATATCCCCTGCCGTATTCGAAAACGCCGATCAGTGTCACGGCGTCGTAGTCGCACGGCAGCTTCTCCTCGACCGTCTCAAAGTTGCCGAGCCGGATCTCTATATTGCCGCATTCGCGGTGCCGGTTCGCGTTGATGAGACTCCGCCGTCTGGAGAGTTCAATACAGGTGACGCTCCCCGCCGCGCGGGAGAGCGCCCCCGTGACGGCGCCGCAGCCGGATCCGATCTCGAGGACCCGGTCGGTCTTCGAAAAGGGGTACCAGGTGAGAATGTTCTCACGAAGCGGCGAAAAATGATACATCACCGCCCAGTCCTTTCTCTTCGCGATCACCTCGTCGTATGCCTCCGCGGGATACGTCCGGGCGATCTCCAGAAGTTCGTCCTCGACCGCGCCGTCCGAGTAGAGATCCTCCCCGGGATAATCGTCTAAATTGATGACCACATTTCCAATGATTTCTCTGGGCACTTTTATTACCCCTGCTTCCTTCGAACTATGGAGACTTCCGCCTCCATGTCATAAAAACCGACTGTATTCTTAGTCGATATGACCGTCACATTGAGGACATCGTAAAGCCGCTGGAAGACGCGGAACTCGCCCTCGTGGTACCCCGTACACCCGAAAGACAGAAGATACTCGCCGCCCTGCAGCGTCATCTTCTGCCGGAACGAAACCTTCACCTCGTCCCCCGCCTTCATGCTCCCGATCTCCTGCCCCTCGAAGAGCGTATTGGTGCCGGTAATCTCCGTCCCTTTCAGATCCTTAAAGGTGTACGCGCAGATCGGGTCCTCCACGTCCGCGTCAAAGTGAATGCCCGCCTCGATCGTGAAATACGCGCCTTTTTCAATGCTGCTCGTGACGCAGCCCGCGTCGTCGAAGACCGTGATCTTTGTAAAGCGGGCCTGGTGTTCGCCGTATTCCAGCATGTCCGGATTCATGGGGAGGATGCCCGTAAGTGAGTCGCTCTCCTCCTGTTTTCTCGCGAGGTCCTCCGCCTGCGGCCCCGCGTCCGGCCCCGCGGCGTCCTCTTCTTCTTCCGTCTCCGCGCTGTTTCCGTAGTCGACGAGGAGTTTTTTGTAGAGGTCCACGATCTCCTTGGGATTCCCCTCCGCCGTTTTCACGCCCTTGTTGAGCAGAACCACGCGGTCGCAGTACTTTGCCACAGAGCTCAAGTCGTGGCTGACGAACAGGATGGTTTTTCCGGCGTTCCGGAACTCCTCAAACTTGTGGTAGCACTTGGCCTGAAAAAATACGTCACCGACCGAAAGCGCCTCGTCCACGATGAGGATCTCGGGGTCGATGTTGATGGACAGGGCGAAGGCCAGGCGGACGAACATGCCGCTCGAATAGGTCTTCACGGGCTGATTGATAAAATCCCCGATATCGGCGAATTTAAGAATCGAATCGAGCCTTTCGTCGATCTCCGCCTCGGAGAACCCCATCATGGTGCCGTTGAGATAGATATTCTCTATCCCCGTATACTCCATATTAAAACCGGCGCCGAGCTCCAGAAGGGCGGAGATTCTTCCGTCCGTCACAACGCGCCCCGAAGTGGGGGTCAGCACGCCGGTAATAATCTTCAGTATCGTCGACTTTCCGGAACCGTTCGTCCCGATGATGCCGACCGTCTCCCCCTTCCGGACATCGAAGGAGACGTCTTTGAGCGCATACAGCTCCCTGTAGCGCTTCTGTCTGGAAATGCCGAGCGCCTCAAGGAGGCGGTCCTTCGGCCGCTCATAAAGTTTATAGACTTTATTCAGATTCTCCACGCGGATCGCGATTCTGTCCGCCCCCGCAAACTCATTTCTGTCAGCCATAGATCTCCGTTTCGTCAAATGACCCGCTCATAAAAAGCAGACATTCGCAATCCGCTTCGCACCCCTCTCATCATCCGCTGCCGCAAAAGGCGGCCTCTTACAGGACGTCCGCAAAATGCACCATCAGTTTCCGGAAGATTCTGTTCCCTATGAAATAGACGGCCGCTGCCCAGATCCAGAAATACAGCGTCTCCCCGCCCCGCTCGAAGAACCATCTGCCTCCGTAGATGGCGTCGCGGTATCCGGTCACGATATAATACATCGGATTGATCTTAAAGAGCCACGCGATATTCTCGAAACTGCGGATATCAAACATGATCGGGATCGACCAGACGCCGAACTGAAGGCCGATATTCACGATCTGCGACATATCGCGGAAAAATATCACGATCGCGCTCGTCGCGTAAACAAGGCCGATAATAAAGATCATCATCGCGGGATAATAGTACAGAAGCTGTACAAGATAGACAGAAGGATAGTACCCGTAAATCGCGGCAATCACACAGGCGACAAACACGAAGAACGCGTGTACAAAGAACGCGGACAGCACTTTGACGAACGGGAGAACGCGGATATTAAAGACCACCTTCTTCACGAGATAGCTGTACTCCAGAAGGGTGTTCGTTCCGCCGCTCATCACCTCCTGACAGTAGAACCAGGGAACGATGCCTGCGACAAGGTAGACGAGGAACGGGACATCGAGAGACTGTCCCGACTTCAGCCCGTGGCCGAAGACGAGCCAGTAGATGCAGACCGTCACGATCGGCTGCACAAATGCCCAGACTGTACCCAAATAAGACCCGGCATAGCGGGTCTTAAAATCATTCTTTGCCAGTTTCCAGATGAGCCTCCGGTTTTCCGCGATCTGGAACGGCAGGGCCTCTCTTCCGGACATCTCCTACGCCTCTTTTGCTCTTTGCGCCTGATATTCCGCAAAGCTGCCCCATTTAGTATCTTTTTCGGAGAGATTGAGGGGAACACCCTCAAGAAACGGCCACAAAATCCCGATCTCCGGATCGTCGTAGCGGAGTCCGCCCTCGTCATTGGGGTGGTAGAAATCGGTGCATTTGTAGCAGAATTCCGCCTCTTCGGAGAGCACGTAGAACCCGTGCGCAAACCCCTTCGGGATAAAGAACTGCTTTTTATTCTCCGCGGAGAGTGTCACACCGAACCACTTTCCGAAGGTCCGGCTTCCCTCGCGGAGATCCACCGCGACGTCAAACACCTCTCCGCGCACGACGCGCACGAGCTTATCCTGCGGATAATGGATCTGAAAATGCAGCCCTCTGAGCACCCCTTTTGTGGAACTCGACTGGTTGTCCTGCACGAAGACGTGGTCTATGCCGGCCGCTTTGAAGTCATTATAATTATAGGTCTCCATGAAATAGCCGCGGCGATCCCCGAAAACCTGCGGTGTGATCACTTTGAGGCCCTCGATTCCACATTCTTCGACCTGAATTTTTCCCATGTTCTCCACTCCCCTTTTCCTGACGAAGGATCGGAAGCCCCCTTCGCAGCTTCCCTTCCCCCGTTAATAGTCTTACAGTCCCTCGGCAATCTCCATCAGGTATTGGCCGTAGGCAGTCTTAAGCAGCGGCTGCGCAAGCGTAATCAGCTGGTCGCGGTCTATGAAGCACCGCTTGTAAGCGATCTCCTCGATGCAGGAGATATAGAGGCCCTGCCGTTTCTGGAACGCCGCCACGAAATCGGCGGCGTCAAGCAGCATGTCGTGGCTTCCCGTATCGAGCCAGGCGAATCCGCGTCCGAGCGTCTCCACGTAGAGATCCCCTCTCTTCAGGTACTCGTTGTTGACGGTCGTGATCTCCAGTTCCCCTCTGGCGGACGGCTTCACGTTCTTGGCGATCTCGATGACATCGTTGTCATAAAAATACAGCCCGGGGACAGCATACTTCGACTTCGGATGCTCCGGCTTCTCCTCGATGGATACGGCCCGGCCCTGTTCGTCGAACTCGACGACGCCGTACTGCCTCGGATCCTTTACGTAGTACCCGAAGATCGTGGCGCCCTTCTCCCTCTTCGCCGCTTCCGCAAGCACGCGGGAGAAACTCTGCCCGTAGAAGATGTTGTCGCCCAGAACCAGCGCGACCCGGTCACTGCCGACGAATTCCTTGCCGATAATAAACGCTTCCGCAAGCCCGTTCGGATGTTCCTGTACTTTATAGGAGAATTCCATCCCCAGCTGGGAGCCGTCCCCGAACAGTTCCTCGAATACGGGGAGGTCGCGCGGCGTGGAGATAATCAGGATCTCCCGGATTCCGGCGAGCATCAGCGTGGACAGCGGGTAATAGATCATCGGTTTGTCGTACACCGGCATGATCTGCTTGCTGACAGCCTTCGTCAGCGGATAAAGCCTTGTGCCGGAACCACCGGCAAGAATAATCCCTTTCATGATAGTCCTCCATCCGGATCAGGGGCATGTCCCCCGGTCTGTCTTATGTGAAGACTTGACAGACTCTTTATTGTATGTTCTCTCTGCTTCGTTAATTCAGCGCTTTCCGTACATGGAATCGTAATACTTCTGGTAGTCGCCGGATGTGACGTTCTTCATCCACTCTCCGTGTTCGAAGTACCACGCGATGGTCTTCCGGATCCCCTCCTCAAAACAGGTCTCCGGATACCAGCCCACTTCCGCTTTGATCTTATCGGGTGCGATCGCGTACCGCAGATCGTGCCCCTTCCGGTCCGCAACATAGGTAATCAGGTCCTCGGAGATCTTCTCCTTCCGCGGATCGTCATCCGGAAGCATATCGCGGAGGGTGCTGATAATCGTGCGGACGATCTGGATGTTCTCCCGCTCGTTGTGGCCTCCGATATTGTAAGTCTCAAACAGCCGTCCCTTTTCCTGCACAAGGTCGATGCCCTTGCAGTGGTCCTCGACGAAGAGCCAGTCGCGGATATTCTTACCGTTCCCATAGACCGGAAGCGCTTTTCCCTGCAATGCGTTATTGATCATCAGCGGGATCAGTTTCTCAGGGAACTGGTACGGGCCGTAATTATTGCTGCAATTGGTAATATTAGCCGGGAACCCGTAGGTATCCATGTAGGACTTCACAAGAAAATCCGAGGACGCCTTGGATGCGGAGTACGGACTGTGCGGATCATATTTCGTCGTCTCATAGAAATAGGTATCTCCAAGTTCCAGGGATCCGTAGACCTCATCCGTCGAGACGTGCAGGAACTTGTGATCCGGCAGAAAGCCCCCGTCCGGCAGCTCCCACGCCGCCTTGGCGGCATTGAGAAGAACAAGCGTCCCAAGCACATTCGTCCGCACAAATACCTCCGGATTCCGGATGCTCCGGTCCACATGGCTCTCCGCGGCGAAGTGCACCACGCGCGAGATATCCTCCTCCTCGAAGAGGCGGGCGATCGTCTCGCTGTCACAGATGTCCGACTTGACGAAGCGGTAGTTCTCCTTCGTCTCCACATCGCGGAGATTCTCCAGATTGCCTGCATAGGTCAGCTTGTCCACATTGACGATCCGGATCTCGTCTCCATACTTTCTGAACATATAATGGATGTAATTTGACCCGATAAATCCGGCTCCTCCTGTTACAAGATAAGTACGCATTGCTTCTTCCTTTCACAATTCGGTCCGTGCCGTATTTTTTAATGGAGTATAATATTTTACCATGAAATGACAGTGCATTGCAACCGCGACCCCTTGCGCGGACGCGGGTACGCCCGCGCGCTTGACACCCTTCCTTTGAAGGACGTATGATGAGGAAGTATAATTTTAAGACACGCATCTCTCCGGAGGTTTCCATATGAAACGTAAAAAACTGACAGCCGCACCGCTTTTCGTCATCCTGCTGTCCGGGCTGGTATTTCTTGCGCTCTACCGCCGGTTCCTGTTCGGGGATACGATCTACCTCTTCTCCGACACGGGCTCCGACTCCCTTGCCGCGAGTTACCCCATCCTGCGGATGGTGAATTATCTCTTTCAGAGCAGGACCTTTTCATCTTATACAATGTTCTCGGGTCTTGGGCAGGACACAACGGCTGTATTTCTCCAGTTCCTGAATCCCCTGAAAGTTTTCATGCTCTTTTTTGATGAAAATGCCCTGACCGACGCCATCATCATCCAGCTCTTTGCCCAGACGGTGATCTCATCTCTGTGCTTTTACTACTATGTGCGCCGGCATCTCAAAACAGATGCAGCGGCCGTTCTTTCGTCCGCGGTCTGGGCGTTTTCGAGCTTTACGGTACTTTGGAGCCAGAATCTCTCCTACGGCACAGCGGTGTGCATGTTCATGATCTCCCTGCTGCTCATCGAGAACCTCCTGGACTCCGGCTCCCTCCCCGCATTTCTTCTGCTCTCTTTGGTGCTCGCGTTCTTTGTCTGCTCCAATTACTATTTCTGCTATATGACCGCGGTGTTTACGATTCTCTACATTCCGCTCCGCGCCATATTCCTGAGAAAACCTGTAAAAGAGACGTTTCTCGGCTTTTTCAAAACCGGGTTTTCCGCCGCTTTTGCCGTCTTTCTGTCTGCCGCGGCTGTGGCCGCCATCGCGCAGGGCTTTCTCTACTCCGCGCGCACAGAGGATGTTCACTCGATTACCTATTACAAGTGGAGTATCAATCCGAAGTTTCTGCTTGGCTGCCTTGCCCGCCTCTTCTCGGAAAATATGCTCGGCATTGAGAGCGCGTACAAAGGCCCGACGAACTACTATGAAATCGGTGCCATCTTTACGAGCGCGCTCTTTCTCTTCGCGTTCTTCTATCTTCTGCAGAAGAGAAAAACCTGGTTTAAGCTCCTGTTTGTATCGGTTCTGTGCTTTCTTGCACTCATGATTCCGGCACTGCGTTACATCCTCGACCTGAGCTCTCTGTGCATGCGTTTTTCGTTCATGATCTGCCTCCTTGAAGCGATTGCCGCGGCTGTATTTTTCGACATGCTTTTCACGGAACCCGACAGAAGGGCGCTGCTTGTATCCGTGATCCTGACGCTGCTCTTCACGGCGGCGTCTTATGTGGTCCTGTTCCTGATCGGACCGGCTTATGACATCGCAATTTATCCGAGAACCATTCTCTTCTCCGCAGCGACCACTCTTCTGGCAGCGGGTCTTCTCCTCATCATCCGGACCGGCAAAGTCCCGTCCCGCGCCGTGCCATTCGCGCTGGCGCTGTTTATCGCAGGCGAAGCGGTTGTCATGCACCACGACTCGCTCTACCTGCGCCTCTACCTTACCCGGGACAGCTTTTCGACTTCCTTCTTCCAGTCGGGGACGGAGGAGGCCGTCCGCGCGATTGAAGCCAGGGACAGCAGTCTTTACAGAATCTCATCGACGGAAGATATGGATCTCTCCAATGAGGGACAGGTGGAGCATTTCAATGGGACGACCCTTCGGAATAATACAAATTCCCGGAGCCTCATGACGCTTGAAGACGCCCACGGGACGAATGAGCGTTACGGTCCCTACTTCCTGTCGGGTTATCCGCAGTATTACCAGTTTACGCTTCTTTCCGGAAAGTATATCATCCGGACCGAGACCGACTCCCATAAGGACTTCACCGAGACATCGCTTTTCAGGAAGGTTCTGGAAACCCCGGGGCGCGCTCCCGGAACGAAGAAAGCGGTCTATGAGAACGAGAACGCGCTTCCGTTCGGTTATCTCTATACGGAGCAGGTCCCGCGCGATGCATACGACTCCCTGGATCTGATGGACAAGATGCATCTGCTTACAGAAGCCTGGTTCTATATAGACGCGGCGGATGAAGAAAGCGGCGCTGCCCCGGAGGGCACAGTCCGGTCATCCGCGGATCCTGCTGCAGCAGACGGCACGGTCAGATCTTCCGCGGATCTGTCCGCACCGGGCGCCGCGGCTGCAGGTGACGGCTCCGCAACGAATGCTGCGGCTGCAGACAGCTCCAATGATAATGCCGCGGCTCCTGCTATAGACGGCTCCATTGATAAAGCCGCGGCTGGGGATGATATCCGGCGGAACCTCATCACAGATGCGCGCTGGGAGAACCCGCACAACATGGAAATTGAGCAAAAAGGGGACGGCCTTCTGCTCCGTTCCACCGGCATCGACCCATATATCTTCGTCTATATGGACAATATTAACGAAGATCCGGAAGTATCCAACTATCTCCTCATCCGCGCCGACCGGAAGAAGGCTGAGATGTTTGATCTCGAGCTCTTCTACCTGGCTGATGAAGGAGCGGATCCGAATCCCGCATGGCGCACGCAGCTCTACTTTGACGGTTCATATCCGGAATGCCTGCTGCTGCTCCCGGAGGGCGTCCGCGGCTTCCGTTTCGATTTCGACGACGACACGGATTCCGCCCTGCTCGATTCCATGGAACTCATCACCTGCAGGGAACCGCTTTCGCACTTTGAGAAGCTGAAAAGTACGGATATCCGCGACATCTCTTTCGACAAGGATCTCTACAGTGCCCACGTCACATCGGAGAACGGCGGCATGCTTTGCGTCCCGATCCTCTATTCACCGAACTGGAGCGCGACCGTGAACGGAGAAAAGACGGCGCTTTGCAACATCAACGGAGGTTTCCTCGGTCTGCCGCTCAAGGCGGGAGAGGCGGATGTAAAGATCCGCTACACGCTTCCCCTTTTCAAGCCCGGAGTTTTTGTCTCCGCGCTCTCCCTGCTCGCCTATATCGGACTGTGGATTGTCGCTCTCCTGAGAAAGCTGAAGAAAAAAGAACCGGAATATGAGCTGGAATCTGAGAACCAGAAATATGAAGGTCTCACAGAGGTGTAACTCCCAGCGAAAAGGAGGACGATTACTCGTCCTCCTCCTTAAGAGCCATGATCAGTTCGTAGATTGCCTCCGCCGAGTTGAAATTCTCCGGCAGAAGGTCATCCGCATTGATCTCCACATCGTAGGCGTCATTGACCTCCCCGACAATTGAGATGATATCGAACGAATCCAGGATCTGGTCGTCGATCAGCGTTGTCGCCGTCTCAAAGTCCACATCCGGTCTCGTCTCCTCCAGAATCTCCATTAATCTTTCCATAAAGCTTATCAGCCTCCTCCATTATTCCGTTAAATTCCCTGATAAATAAATGACGCCGCGTTGTACCCCGGTCCATAGCTCCCGAAAATCAGGATCATGAAAATTGCCAGAAGATAGAACGCATAGCGGAACACGATTCCCTGCTTTGCCGCAATCTCGCGCACAACGATGCCCCGCTCATTGAGGATATCGATCACGAGAAGAACCACGATGGTATACATAGTAAAACGGAAATCTTTTTCCGTCAATCCCAGCTTGTAAAAAGTACCGTTCAGAAATACCTGCGGATTGAACGATGTAAATGTGGCCTTAAACAGCCGGAACGACACTTTGAGCCCGTCCGTACAGTCAAAATACCGGCCCATGGTGATGAGGAACAGTGTCCGCGCCATCTGGAAGAGTCTCCACCCGAGGGATTCTCCGTCAATGTGCAAAAAGGCCCGCGTATCCGCCGAGACCTTCTCAAGCAGTGAATCGAGCGAGGTCAGGGTCGCGTGGAACACGCCGAACGCGACATACCGCCAGGCCGCCCCGTGCCAGATACCCACGATCACGAACACGATAAACGAGGCGATCGTCGACGGAAGGATCTTGCCGTAATAGGATCCGATCCTCTTCTTCGCTTTCTTTGTAAAGCGGGAAAACGGCTTCGACAGGGCGATCGGGTAAAAGAGATAGTCCTTCATCCATCTGCCCAGTGACATATGCCATCTCTGCCAGAATTCCGAGACGGTCCTGGACATATACGGCGCTTTGAAATTCTCCGTAAGTGTGATGCCGAAAAGCCCGGATATGCCGAGGACAATATCGATTCCGCCGGAAAAGTCCGCGTACATCTGGAACCCGTAGAACAGAAGCCCGACAAAAACCGTAAAGCCCTTATAGTTGTTGACCTCAAAATTGGAGATGACCTCTGTGGCGATAATGGCTGCATTTTCCGCAATCACCATCTTTTTAAAATATCCCCAGAGCATGCGCAGGACGGACGTCCGAAACGTCATCTCATCAAATTCGTGCTCCCCGAAAAGCTGGCCCGCCAGCTCCTGGTGCTTGGAGATCGGCCCCTGTATGATCTGCGGAAAGTAAGAGGCGAACAGCGCGTACTGGAAGAGATTTCGGTCCGCCTTCTCACGTCCCTTGCTGACGTCCATCAGATAGCCGGTCATCTGGAAGGTGTAGAAGGAGATTCCCAGCGGCAAAATGAGGCCAAGCGGCGCAAACTGCCGGCCGGACCCCGTAAGACGGAGAAGGCCGTTGATGTTGAGAAGCGTGAAATTGGCGTATTTTAAAACGGCGAGAATTCCGAAGTTAAAGACCATCGTGAGCACGAAGACGCGCTTTCTTCGTTTCGCGTATGTGTCCTTGATTCTGTTTTTCTCCTCTTTTGAAAGCGGTTCGCCGCCGCCTTTAAGTGCGGTCTTCTGCTCTTCTGTCAAACGCTCGAGATACAGCGCCGCATAATAGGTCGTCAGAATTGTGACCGTAATAAACAGGCCGGCTTTTACCCCGCCCGCCGCGTAATAAAATACGATGCTCATGATCAGGAGCACGACCCACTGAAAGCGTTTCGGAATCGCATAAAAGAGGATCAGCCCGCATACAATCAGTATTAGAAATGGAACAGAAAACAAAGTCATAGAAAAACCCCATTCTGCCGTCAAAGCGGCCTGAAGCAGCGGCCGCACACTATCTTACAGAGATCTCATCGCCGTCAGGAAGCCTTCCTGCTGGCCTTTTTTATCGTCTTTTTCCATTTTTTTACGGCGCGGTGCCATTTCCTGAGATCGGCGTTCCATCTCTCATAGGCCGGATCCTCCCTGTGGTCGGGCAGGTTGTAAGCCGATGCGAGATACGGCGCCATCCAGGCCGTGATCTTCTTCGCTCCGTACACATTGAAATGGCCGTTATTCCAGAAATCGAGCTTCACGTCGAGATCATACTCCTCGAAATGATCCTCACAGTCGAGGAAGGAAAACCCGCGCTCCCTGACCCGCCGCTCGATGTAGTTGACCCGCTCGAGCGCATTCGGATAGAGAGGTGAGAGGGCGTAAGGATAGTACAGGAAAAGCACGTCCATATCCAGTTTTTCCGCCTCGTCCAGCAGTTCATCGAGTTTCGCGTCCCAGAATTCCCCGATCGGCATCTCCTCGTCCGTCTGCACAGGCAGATTGATCTCGTCACCCCAGCCAAGGAAATTGTATCCTCTGTACAGAAACGGATACTGCCCGTTCCAGTTTTCCAGGTTCAGCGGCTCCTTGTGGTATTTTGCAATGTCGAAAATATAATTCAGAATACGGATATTGTGCGGAAGATTCTGCCAGATGTAGCGCACCCGGTCCGGGGAATACTTGTAGCCGTCCGTGTTGAACCGGATATTGGCGTTGCCCTCGTCCTCCCTTGACAGAAGATACATGGAGTTTTCCACTATAAAAGGACGCACATCCAGAACCAGAAGCCGGGGCTTCTGCGTCTTTAGCATCTCATGAATCGCGAACAGCATTCCTTCCACCTGCATCTCGTTGGTGCAGAGGTTGTAGGAGGTGAATCCATATTCTTCAAATGCGTCCATCGGCATAAACGAGGACATGGTTCCGCTCGTCCCGATAAAGACGACGTCGAGAGAATCCTTCTCCTCGGCGTAAAAGCCGCTGACATTGTTCCGAGAATGCGCCAGTTCCGGCCTTTTCGCGTAGGAGACATGCACAAAAAGCCATCCGAAGAGAACAGCAAACAAAGTGAGCCTGACAAAGAAGGAGACGCGGTCATTCACCCGTTTCTTCGGATCAGCCGTTTCCGGGAGATCGGCTGCCGGAGCCTTTGTTCCCGCGGTTTTCCGCTTTGTCTCCGGCACTGTCCCCGCCGCGGTTTCAATTTTCTTATCTTTGTTTATGGCAGATGATTCCATAGTTCCTCTCTTGCTGCAAAACCTGCCCTCTCATTCCGGGGCATATCCTCGTAAAGCGGACATCCGCAATCCGCTTCGCTCCTTACAGACGCATGATCCGCTCACTCATTGACAAGCGTATCGTCCTCGAACCCAATCCGCTCCTCCTCCACGACGAGCGGCCGGTCCAGAACCCTCTGGTTAATCGACAGGATGTATTCCCCCATGAGGCCGATAAAGAAAAGCTGCACGCCTCCCAGAATAAATACGCCGATCACAAGCGGCGCGATTCCGGCGCGGAACCAGTCCCACCTGAGAAGCTTCAGGATAAAGTACACAATTGCCACGAGAAAGCTCATGCCGCCTATAAAGAAGCCCGCAAACGTCGCAAACCGCAGCATCACCTTCGAGTAGGACGTGATGCCCACCATCGCCACGTCGTAAAGGCTGTAGAAATTATTCTTGCTTTTTCCCGCGCGCCGTTTCGGCCTCTCATAAAACACGGTCTTATAATCATACCCAAGTTCCGCGATCATCCCGCGGAGGTACGGCACGGGGTCATGAATTCCGCGGACAACATCGACAAATGCCTTGTCATACAGTCCGAACCCGGTAAAGTTCTCAATGTGCCCGATATCCGTGATCTTCCGGAGAAGCTTGTAATACCGTCTGCGGAGGAACGCCATGATCACGCCTTCATCCGTCTTCTCCTTGATTCCGATCACGATCCGGTTTCCCGCTTCCCACTCCGCGACAAGCGTCGGAATCATCTCCGGCGGATCCTGGAAATCCGCGTTGAGGCGGACGACGCAGTCGCCGTAAGCCTGTTTAAGACCGTGCACCGGCGAGCGGAGCTGGCCGAAATTCCTGGCGTTGAAAATTGCCTTCACGTGCGAGTGCTCCGCGCACAGCTTTCTTAACAGAACGCGCGTATTGTCTTTGGAGTGGTTATCAATAAAGATTATTTCGTAGTCATACTTCGGAAGCTGCTCCTCGAAAATACGGCACAGCGTCTCCGTCATCGGAACTACGTTATCCTGTTCATTATAAGTCGGTATGACTACCGATATCAGCTTTCGTTTTTCCATTCCTGTCTCCATGTTGCCGGCGGTCCGGCGCAGAACATCTCCTGCGCGGCTTACACCATGGCCTCCCCTTCCGTCAGGGGAATCTCCAAATTCGCGGCGAGTTCTTCCCTTGAAAGAAACGGCGCCATATCTTCAAGCGGCGATGAGACCATCGTCCCGTCCGGGAGCCTTCTTGAGGAAGGCTTGGGCTCCGTCTTCTGGAGCGGCGAAACGCGGACCTCAATCAGTGCCGGCAGCGGCAGGGCCATTGCCTCCCGCATACGCGCTTCGATGGTCGGGTTATCCGGGATGCACCCGTAATGCAGTCCGAAGCAGGCTGCCAGTTTTTCCGGTTCCGGAAAATCCAGATCCCCGCTCTCCGGTCCCACGCCGATCAGCGGCTTCCCGAAATACGCATTCTGTGTCTGCCGGATCGAATGATAGCCCCCGTTGCAGATCAGGAAGACCCGCACGGGAATCCGGTTCGTCACGATGGTCTGCAGTTCCTGCAGATTCATCATGAGGCTCCCCTCCCCTGTCACGGCGGTGATCTCCTTTCCCGTTCCCCGGGCAAGTCCGATCGCGGCCGGCAGGCCGTATCCCATCGACGCGGTTGCGGTGTTGGAGTAGAACCGCGTCCCCTCTTTGAGCCGGAGCATCTGGATTCCCGCGACGCGCGACGTCCCGCAGCTCGCGATCACATCCGCCCCCTGCGGAAGCTGCTTCGAGAGTTCATCGTAGAACCGGTAGATATTGGACAGCCCGTCCGGCTGCGGGGCGCACTCCGCCTCCGTGAGTGTCGGAAAGCGGAACAGGCGCTCTCTTGCGCGGGCCGTCCATCCCGCTGCTTTTGCGCAGTACGGATGCTCTTTCGAGGCACCGCGGGTTTTAAGTGTCGAAATCAGGCGGTCCATCAGTTCCTTCGCGTCACAGATGACGGGGAGATCACAGCGGACGTTGGGCTTTTTCAGCTCATTTTCATCGAGTTCGTTGAGGATTGTATACGCCTCGCGCCCCCACTCCGGATAATTGAATCCGGTCTGGAGAAAGCTCTGCCTGCTGCCGATGGAGAGGAAGAGGTCGCTTCCCGCCATCGTAAGATTGCCGGAGCGGTTTCCGGTCATGCCGGTTCTGCCTGCGTAGTACGGGTGCGTTTCGGGCAGAAGATCGATGCTGGACATTCCGGTCAGCACCGGGATTCCGAGAAGGTCCGAAAGATCGCGGAACGACGCGATGCCCCCGGAAGCCCGGACGCCGAATCCGCCGAAGAGGACCGGCCTCTCTGCCGCGAGCAGGCGGTCCGCAATCTCCTCGACGAGGCCTGCGGACGGAGCGGGAGGATCTTTATACCCCTCTGCTGCCGGCTCGAAAGAACGAAGCGCCGCGGGATCGATCTCCGCTGCCTGCACATCGAGAGGAATATCGAGCCAGACAGGCCCCCTCCGTCCGTGCATCATGAGATACAGCGCCTTCTCCAGCGCATAGCGGACGTCCTCCTTCTTCTCCGTCATAACCGCGTATTTTGTCATCGGAGATGCGGAGAGCGTCACGTCGAACTCCTGGATCCCGCTCGTGCGGAGCGGAAGCCCCGTTCCCCGCACCGTCGTCGCGAAACGGGCCTGTCCGGACAGCACAAGCATGGGAATCGACTCCATATACGCGCACAGAACACCTGTCAGCGCGTTGGTGGCACCGGGACCCGTCGTCACGAGCACGCATGCGGGGCGGTTGTCCACCCGCGCATAAGCCTCCGCCGCCATGGCACAGGCCTGCTCATTGTGATGAAACGTGCAGCGAAGTTTCTCCGAGTGCCCGAACGAATCGTCGAGGTGCATCGCCCCGCCGCCCGTCACAAGGAACACATCCTGTATTCCCGTCTCTATACATCTTTCCGCAATATAGTCCGATACTTTCATAATCGAATTCCCTGTGTTTTCGTAACTGTTCAGTACTCCTCATTGCCGGGGATGCCCCGTGTCCCCCGCTGCGGGCGGTCAAAGGCACCCTTTCACATCCTGAGACGGACGGCAGAGGAATACCGCATGTACCTTCTTTACCGGAGATACTTCTCACACCTCTGCTCACAGACCATAGTCTTCCCCGACTGCTCGATCGGAAGGCCGTCCACATATTCCACGCGGATCACTGCATCTTCCCCGAGATACTTCCGGTAGGCCGCAATGACCTCCTCTCCGGAAAGATGCGCTCCCATCTCGGCATTCAGCTTCAGAAGATATTCTTTCTCCCCTGTCTGGATGCATTTTGCCTGACGAAGCCGCCCCTCGAAATTCAGCAGATTATTCATGAATACATGCGTCGACAGCGGCTCCCCTTTCGTGTTGTAGATGAGCGCGCCGCGGCGTCCGTAGATCTCCGTAAAGATCTGCCGCACACGCCCCTCCTCATCGGGAAGCGTCCGCAGAATTCCGGTATCCCCCGTGTCGTAGCGGATCATGGGGAACGCGCGGTTGTAATAATCCGTGACGACAATTCTCCCAAGCTCCCCTTCTTCCGCCGGTTCGTCGGCATCCAGCTTCAGGATTTCAACATAAAAGTTATAGAGGTCAATCGTGTACACATCTTCCCCGGGAAGGCTCACGGCAATAAACCCGTTCTCATTATTGCCGTAGGAGAGAACCGGCGTAATGCCGAAGAGCTCCTTCGCTTTCTTCCTTGTGGAGGCAGGAAGCGCCTCCCCCATTGTGAAGATCATCTCGACCGCCCATCCCGTAACATCCAGGCTGCTCCGCTCCGCGTAATCGGTAAGCGCCGTGATGGCGCTTGAGTACGCGACCAGCACCTGGATCCGCTCCTCAAAGATCCGGTCAAAGATCGCACGGATGTTTCCGTCCCCCATATTGGAGATGTCAATCATCAGCAGGTTGTTGGTGAATGAGCGCAGGCCCGAGATCGTGTTCTTCCCCTCGATCCAGGCGCGGAACTCCCCCCTCTTCATTCCGAGCCGGAACCCGTTGAGCTCCATCACGGACATAAAGTTCATTCCGACGCGATTGTACTTTTCGTCATCCGCGAGCACCGTAAAAGGCGTCCCCGTTGACCCGCTCGTCGAAAAGCGGTGAAGTTTATCCCGCTTCTCCCGGTAGAGATCGCTCAGAATTCCTTCGTAGTTCCCGATAAAATCCCGCTTCAGCAGAACCGGAAAATCTGACAGCGACTGACAGGTTCCAAGTTTCCTGTAAAACGGACACGTGAGCGAGGCGTGCCGCAGAAGCGCAGCAAGCCTTCTTTCCCGGTAAGCAGGCGTCACGCCGTTCACAATCTCCCGCTTATTGGCATTTAAGATCTTCTGTTTTTTTCCGCCTTTAAGATCATCGAGCGACTGCCAGGCCGCTCTGCGGATCCACTCTCCAGGTTGAATGGCCATTTATGTTCCCCTTCCCGCTTTGATAAAACCAAGTGTCAGAACCAGCAGAATCCGGATGGTATTCGCGATCAGAACTCCTGCCGAAAAACCGGGAAGACCGCCTCCCGGTGTCATCCGCGTAATCAGCAGCAGAAGGATCACCAGATGCAGAAGCTGCAGGGCAAGCTGCCACTTCGCGCCCGTAAATGTCAGAACCACAATAAACAGGTACGCGGACAGCATCGCCAGAATCTGTGTGAGCGTCACCACCGGAATGAGGGACGCGGTTTCGCTGACAAGCTGCGGGTAAACCAGCCGGATGAACACCGGCGTCACGATCATGCAGCCCGCGAAAAATACGGCCGCTGCCAGGACCCCCGCCGCAGCGAACACAAGAAACCGCCTGCGCGTCACCTTCTCCTCGTCCTTCGTGAGATAGGATATGACAATCGTATTCACGGGGGCAATGAAGAGAACCAGCGTCTTCCCGATCAGAGACACCACATAATAAACGGCGACAGCCTCTTCGCCGAGCGCTCCCTTCAAGAAAAGGCGGTCCATATTGAGGGTCAGATTCGTGACAAAATAGGACAGGACGAGCAGTCCGCCACGTCTCATCACCATCGGGAAGTACGGCGTCCGGACAGTGACATTCCGGAAAATGCAGCCGGCAGCTGCGACGTAGCACAGTGCCGCCGCCTCGCCTGTAAGGAAGATCAGCTGCCAGATCCCGGTGGCTCTCCCGATCAGGTACCCCAGCGCATATCCGGCTCCGCAGATCGTATAATAGAAAAAATAGCGCCGATAATCAAGTGACAGTCTGTATTCCACATCCCCGTAGTACCGGAAATCGGTCAGGAGAATGAGCAGGGCAAGCAGCAGGACCGCACCTCCGCCGCCCAGAGAGTCCCTCGCGTAAATGATCGAGCAGAGAATACCTATAAGGCTCATGAGGAGAACTGCCGCAAAGTAATCCCCGTTGTTAACGGCGTAATCCCGCCGCATGACAAGCCGACTGTTGTTGAGAGCCTGCCCGATGGAAGGTCCGAGAATATTCACGAGCGCCATGATATAGAGAAGACCGCCGTATGCGGCGGTTCCCATAGACGACGCCGCCCGCGGATAAACGAAAAGCTGGAGCACACCGTTCAGAACGAGTGCCCCTGCAATCGTATAGACCGTATTCGCCGCAATCGCTTTTTTACGCCTTACTTCCGCCATAGGTTCACAATGTATTTCCGTTTCCCGGACGCAAGCACCGGGATCTCGTCCACGTAGGTTACGCGAATCAACGCATCCTCACCCAGGGCGGGACGGATGCGCCCCAGCATATTTTCCACATCCATCACCCCACGGTCCCCGTTGAGGCGCAGTTCGTACTCCTTTGCTCCGGTCTGCAGGAACTGGTACTGCCGCACGCCCTCCACGTCCCAGAGATTATTGGTCACGACATACGGTGTCACCGCAGCCCCGGACGTATCGTAGAGCATATCGCTCCTTCTTCCGTAGAGGTTCTCAAGCGTGAGACGGTACCTGTCCCCCCGGACCGTCTTTTTTGCGGAGGCGGAATCGCCGTTGTCGTAACGGATGACGGGAAACGCATAATTCGTCAGATCCGTAATTACAATTCTGCCGACTGTTCCGTCCGGAGCCGGCTCATCCGACTCCATGCGGAGGATCTCGTAGTGATAGCTCTCTGAGTTAATGTAATAGCTCTCATCATGGCGGTTCTCAATCCCCATGATGCCGTTTTCCTCGTTGGAATAATAGGACCGCACGGGGCAGCCGAACTGACGGGACAGCTGTTCCCGTACCGGAGAGGGCATCGACTCAGAGATCGGAAGGATCGCCTGCACACGAAAGCCGGAGAGATCCATGCCGGTTCTGTCAATATACCGGCTGATCTCCCCAAGCGCGGAGGCGTAGCCCGTTATTACCCGGACCCCTTTTTTGCGGATGACATCCAGCATACCGCGGATGGCTTCATCCGACAGGGATGAACTCTCCATCATGATGCTGTTTTCCATAAACAGCTGCAGACGGCTCTTCTTCACGTTGTCGACCCACACCCGGATAAACGCAATCCTGTCACCAATCCGGTACCCTCCCAGAGCGCTCAGGAATATGCTGTCCGCCGTATTGCAGACCGCCTTATGCGCGTCCTGGATCATCGTAAACGGGGTTCCGGTTGAGCCACTCGTCGTCATAAGCCGCATGCCGGGCGTGCCGTCCGGATACGCGGAGGAGCGAAACTCCTCATAATGTGCGCGCCACGTGTCCTTATTAACGATGGGCCATGTCTCAAGCGGGGCTTCCGGATCACAGTTTCTGTAGAAAACCGTCGTCTCCGCCGCGTGGCGGAGAAGCGCCCGGATCCGGTCCTCCTCATCCTTTACAGACGTCCCGTGTTTCCATGCATATAAATCCTTCTCACAGCGCGTTCTGACCGCCCCTCCACGGATCCGGTCAAGGGCAAAGTAACCCGACCAGCGCGCCTTCTCGCCGATTTCCTTTATCATAGTGCGGCCGCCTCTTTCAGCATCTTTGCCATGTAAGAGAGCTTTTCTTCTGTCATGCCGGGATACACGCCGATCCAGAAGGAATCCTTCATAATGCGGTCGGTATTGTCAAGTGTCCCGACGACGCGGTATTTGTCACCCAGAGCCGGATCATCCGACAGACACGGGTGCTTTGTGAGATTGCCCGCAAAAAGCATCCTCGTCTGTACGCCGTGGTTTTCGAGATGGGCGACCACATCGCTTCTGTTCACGCCATCCCGCACCGTGATAAAGAATCCGAACCAGCAGGGATCCGAGTTCGGGTTGGCCTCGGGAAGGATATAGGCGTCTTCCGTCCCCGCAAGCGCCTCCTTCAGATACGTGAAATTCTCTCTTCTCCGTTTTGCGAACGTCGGAAACTTTTCAAGCTGCGCCACACCGACTGCGGCCTGCATATCCGTCGCCTTCAGATTATATCCGAAATGGCTGTATACATATTTGTGGTCATAGCCAAGAGGCAGTTCCCCGTACCGGCGGTCAAAGCGGTGTCCGCAGAAATTGTCCTGTCCCGGAGGACACACGCAGTCCCTTCCCCAGTCGCGGAGAGAGCGGACGATCCGGTGAAGAAGCGGATGATCCGTGTACACGGCGCCTCCCTCACCCATGGTCATGTGATGGGGCGGATAAAAGCTGGAGGTTCCGATATCGCCGAACGTCCCTGTCAGCTTTGTCTCTCCGTTCAGCGTGTACAAGCTGCCGAGCGCGTCGCAGTTGTCCTCCACAAGCCACAGACCGTGTCTGTCGCAGAAAGCCTTTACGGTCTCCAGATCAAACGGATTGCCGAGTGTGTGCGCCATCATCACCGCTTTCGTGCGCGGTGAAAGAGCCTCCTCCAGCATGCTCACATCCACGTCAGCTCCCGGGAGCTTCACGTCCAGAAAGACAGGAACAGCCCCGTACTGTACGATCGGGGAGACCGTCGTCGGAAAGCCGGCGGCCACCGTAATGACCTCGTCTCCCGGAAGGACGCGCCGCTCCTTAAGAAGCGGGGAGGTAAGGGCCATGAATGCCAGCAGGTTCGCGCTGGATCCGGAATTCACCAGCGACACGTAACGGATTCCCAGGTATTCCGCGAACTTCTCCTCAAACTCCCGTGAAAAGCGTCCGGCTGTCAGCCAGAATTCCAGCGCTGAATCCACAAGGTTCATCATCTCCGCACTGTCATAGACGCGCGAAGCGTAGGGAATCCTGTCCCCCTCGCGGAAAGGAGCCGTCCGGTTGTGATATGTCTCGCAATACTCCCGGACAGCGTCCAGAATGTAAGTTCTCGCCTCTTCTTTCGTTTTCCCCTCAAACATGAAAATACTCCCCGATTTCACTTCTGGTGAACTGTCTCATATCCTTCCCGTCCGCATATGCCTTCGACCACGCCGCCGTCCGCTTCACAGCCTCGCGGATATCCCAGACCGGCTTCCAGCCTACCCTCGTCCGGATCTTCGTGCTGTCGAGCATGAGCAGCTTCGCCTCATGCGGCCCTCCGTCAGGACGGACGGTCTTTGTCACGCCCCCGCCCCACGCTTCTATGAATAGATCGGCGATCTCACCCGCCGTGATCGCATCTGACGGGCCAGGTCCGACATTATAGGCACCTGCCAAAGTCCGGTCCTCAAACTGCCGCTTCGCGAGAAGCAGGTATGCGGCAAGGGGTTCGAATACATGCTGGAACGGCCGCACCGACGCCGGGTTCCGCAGCACGATCGGTTCTCCCCGGACAGCCGCGCGCACGCAGTCCGGCACGATCCGGTCCGGAGCGAAATCGCCCCCGCCGATCACGTTGCCGGCACGGGCTGTCGACACAGCTGCCCCGTGATCTCTGAAAAATGAATTCCAGTAGCTGTGCGTCACAAGATCCGAGCAGGACTTGCTGTTTGAATACGGATCATAGCCGTCCAGCGGATCTTCCTCAAGGTATCCCCGGTCCTTCTCGATATTGAGATAGACCTTATCCGTCGTGACGTTGACAATACTGTCCGCGCAGTCCGCTTTCCGGAGCGCCTCAAGAAGGTTCACGGTTCCCATGATATTCGTCTCGAACGTCTCGCGGGGAATCCGGTAAGACTCGCGGACGATCGGCTGTGCCGCGAGGTGGAATACAACCGCAGGCCGCACGTCAGACACCGCTTTGTCAAGGGCGTCGTAATCCCGCACGTCTCCGCGGATATCCCGGATCTCCTCTCCGAGGCGCAGCAGGTCAAACAGGGAAGGATCTGTCGGAGGATCCAGAGAAAAGCCGGTCACATCCGCTCCGGCCATTAACAGAATTTCGGCAAGACAGGCGCCTTTAAAGCCCGTATGTCCGGTTATCAGAACCCGTTTGCCGCGGTACCAGTCCATCATCATTTATTCCTTCCACACTTTCCACGGGGCGTCTCCCTTCTTCCAGAGCGCCTCCAGCATTTCCTTTTCACGCAGCGTATCCATGCACTGCCAGAACCCGTCGTGGCGGTATGCGCGAAGTTTTCCGTCCGCTGCGATCTGCTCGATCGGTCCCTTCTCAAATATGGTGGTGTCGTCCTCAAGATAGGAGAGAACTCCCGGCTCCGCCACCATGAACCCGGCGTTGATCCAGCCGGCATCCTCCGCCCTCTTCTCCCGGAAGCTCTGTACGACGCCGTCCTCCGTCATGTCCAGATTGCCGTAGCGGCTGTTCGGGTGAATGCAGCTCATGGTGAGCAGCCCGCCGGAGGCCCTGTGAAACGCGTAGAGGCGGTCAATCGGGATGTCGGACACACCGTCTCCGTATGTCAGGAAAAACGGTTCGTCATCAAGATAGTGGGCGATCCTTCGAATTCTTCCGCCCGTCATCGTATCGAGACCGGTGTCCACAAGAGAGACCTTCCAAAGCTCGGAGTGATCCCTGTGCACGATCATCTCATTCTGACCGTTTGTAAAATCGAAGGTGATATCACTGTTATGCAGAAAATAATTGGCAAAATATTCCTTGATCACATGCTGCATATAGCCGCAGCAGATAATAAAATCATTGAAGCCGTAATGATAATACTGCTTCATAATATGCCAGAGAATCGGTTTTCCTCCGATCTCCACCATCGGTTTCGGGCGAAGATGGCTCTCCTCGCTGATCCGGGTTCCGTATCCTCCCGCCAGAATGACCGTCTTCATAGCTACTCCTTTCTCCGTTTCCCGCTGAACAGAATCGACAGTATGATCAGAATGAGTCCGAACAGAACCGAAATGGCAAGGCCGGTGATAAAAAGTACAGACGACCGGCTCATGGTCCGGCCCAGAAAACGGGTTTTCCCGGCTCCGGCGGTCTTGCCTGCATTCCCGGCATCCATCTCCCCGGCCGCATCCGAAACCGCTGCCGGGGAGGAGGCGGCTGCTTCCGCGCTTTCCTTCGCGGCGGCCTCGGCGGCCTTTTTCGCCTCCTCCGCCTTCCGAGCCTCCTCTTCTCTTTCTGCCTCCTCCGCTTTCCGGGCTTCCTCGGCTTTCTTTTCAACGACTGCCTTGTCTCTTACAGCCTCCCCAACGTAACGGCCGCCCAGATAATACCTGGTGACCAGCAGCTCTTTTCCGTCCGCGTCCGTCTCTTCCGTCTCCTCTGTTTCGAGTGAAGCGGGATCTGTCCCCTGCGGAACTGTCAGCGTGCCGCCGGAGAGAAGTTCGTCCTCCGGCACAGGAGCGGCTGCATTTTCAAAATTCGAAAAACCGAAATCCAGGATCTGCTTCGTCGACGTCCGCTCATGGATGATGTCGATGTCGTGCATAACAACGGCGATCAGTGTCCTTCCGTCCCTCTTCACGCAGGTGATGAGACAGTTGCGGGCAAGATCCGTGTATCCGCTCTTTCCGCCGATTGTTCCCTTATATTTCCAGTCCGGATCCATCAGGAAGGGCTGGTGGTTTTCCACCGTCCTCTGCTCCGTGAACTCGGTCGCGGGTATGACGTATTTTTTGGTCTTTATGATCTTCCGGAAGCGCTTGCTCTTTAATGCCTCCCGCATGATCAAAGCCATATCGTGAGCCGTACTTTTGTGACCCTCCGCAGGCATTCCGCAGGCATTGACAAACGTGGTCCCCGTGCATCCCAGCTCTTTTGCCCGCTCATTCATCATCGACACAAAGACAGACAGGTCCCCTCCGCCGATGTATTCACCCACCTGCGTGGCCATGTCGTTCGCGGATTTCAGCATCACCCCGTAGAGCATGTCTTTGAGCTGAAATGTCTCCCCCACCTGGGTAAACAGATTGGCGCTCCCCGAAACGGCATATTCCACGCCGGTACCCGTCATCGTCACATAGGCCTCGGGATCTCCCTTCTCGATCGCGAGAAGCGTCGTCATCACCTTCGTGAGAGAAGCGGGAGGTGTCGGCGTATCCATCCCCTTTTCCAGCAGAATGACGCCGGTATCCTTATCCATCAGGCAGACGTAATCCGCTGACATATTCATGGATTTCGGCCAGCCTTCCACACCGTTCGTCGGTATGATATCTGATGGAGGCGGTTCAGGCGCTGCGCTCTCCGTCTCCGCGCCAGCGGCCGGAAGCGGGAAGATATATACAGACAGCACCAGAAGAAGCACCGTCAGAACGCTGAAAAAGCGGGGTTTACTCATCGCTCCCAAGTCCTCTCTTAATCACAAGGAGGAGATGTGACAGAGCTTCCTCCTCATCGGGGCCGTTGCAGACGATTTCTATCTCGTCCCCGCACTTGACGCAGGAACCGAGTATCGACAGAACACTTTTGGCGTTCGCGGTTGTATTGCCGAACGTAAATGTCACAGTGGATCTGAATTTCTGAGATTCCTGCGACAGTCTCGCGGCAGGCTTCAGGTGAAGTCCCGTCGGATCGATGATTACTGCTGTTGCGCTTACCATAACCTTCTCCTTTTTGATGCTGTTTTAAAAGTACAGCACATTTTATAGACTGTTCGGACAGACCGACGCCATCCGGGTTTATTCGTTTCCTGCAGGAATTGCCACTTCGTCGGCCTCAGGTGCAGGTTGGGTCTCGGTCTTTGTTATCGTCACCTTCGTCTCAACCGGTTCCGCGAGCGACAGGCCTTCGGGGAGCGTGATCGTCACCGGCACGGTCGCCTCCCCCGGTTTCAGGTCCTTAAGATCCACAGACGCCTTGATCATCTCCGCTGTAAGAGATTCCAGCGCCTCATCGGATCCCTGTACCCGGACATCGATAAATCCTTCCTCAAAAACGGCGTTGAGGTCCTCCCCGATCCCGTTCCTTGTAATTTCCTTTGTCTGAATCTCAACGGAACGGGTGTTCACCTTGAGGATCTTGACTCTGACAAGAACCGTGTCGCTGAATCCCTCCGCGATGCGGATCCCGTCTCCCAGGTAATCCGGCAGATTGACCTGGATTTCGACGTCCTCAGACGCACCGCTGATATCCACGGCCTTGGAAGCCTCGTTGATCAGAATCTGGCCGTTATTCCGAAACGCCTCCAGTGCTTTTTCGGTTCCCGCAAGAGAGATCACCTGCGGTGTGACGGAGATATCCCCCACCTGGTATCCTTCGAGAGGTGTGCCGTAGGTCTCCGCAGCGATCGGGATATCCGTCACAACTGCCAGCAGCTGAACCTTTACACGGATGGAATTCTCACTGATGTTGGTTGTAAGGTACTTCATCCGGTTTTCTGTAAGGACATCGCCGTTCTTATCATAGATCAGGATCGTCGGCGTAAGGGATGTGTCGCTGTCCAGTCCCGTGACATCGACCTCTGCCTGCACGCGGTCAATTCTCTCGATCAGGGATTTCGGCCCGCGGATCGTCAGTCTCTCCGGATTGGTGGACATCTTCCCGACCTCATACCCCCTCGCGGGCGATGTACCGCCGACGGAGGCATTGAGAAGGAAGTCTCCGCTGTCCATATCCTCAAGAACAATCTGGATATTCTGCGGGTATGTATCAATCGACTCCAGCGAAATCCCCGGAACAGGGGATGCTGTGACCGGAACCATAACGGGATTGGACGTCATGTCCACGATCTGGGTGAGATCCGCGCCGACATTAAAGCTTCCGGCATTCAGTCTTTCTACGACACGCCGATTGCCCCGCACCGTGACGCTGATCGTATCAAAACCGTCCGCGATGCGGTAAGAAAGATTCTGGCTCTCTATATAAGAGGCATTGGAAATATTCACCGGGACATTCGCTATCGTTCTGACCGTCACCGGGTTGCTGACATTCATGATCAGAAACCATACGACATAAGCTACAAGAAGCGAAACCACCTTAAGGCCCGGATTTCGGAAGATAGTATTCTTCATTTACGATTTCCGTCCTTTCCGGAAACGAAGCCTGCGGTCGCCCGTCTCCCTGACTACTTTTTTCTGGATCTGGTGCAGCTCCTCCCGAAGCCCGCTCGGGGTCACCCCTGTCATCAGGACGCCGCGGTACGCGTAGGATACTCTTCCGGTTTCCTCGGAGACAATGATGGTGAAAGAGTCGCTGACTTCACTGATCCCAAGACCCGCCCTGTGGCGCGTCCCATACCGTTTATTGATTCTCGCATTCTCGGAGAGGGGCAGATAGCAGGTCGCTGACGCGATCCTGTCTCCCCGTATGACCACCGCACCGTCATGGAGAGGTGTATTGTGCTCAAAAATATTGATCAGAAGCTGGCTGGTAACCTCCGCATCAAGGATAATGCCCGTATTGATAAAGTCCGTAAGAAGTATATTCTGTTCGATCACAATCAGGGCTCCTGTGCGTACTTCGCTCATCTCATTGACAGCGCGGACGATCTCGGTAATGGTGCGGTCCGAAAAGCGCTGTCCCTTGTCCGCACTCTGGTCAAAGGGGAGAATGGAAGAAATAATATTCCGGTTACCCAGAGACTCCAGCGCCTTTCGAAGCTCCGGGTGGAATATAATTACGAGAGCTGTCAAAGCATACGGCGCCAGATTTCTGAAAATCCACAGAATCGCAGTCATGCGGAGAAGCGCTGCGGCGCCGACGAAGGCCATCAGCATGATAAAGCCCTTCAGGAGAGTATAGGCGCGGGTTCTCTGAATCCACACCATACAAATATAGATAAACAGCGCAATCAGAAGGATCTGTACTACGTCAATCACCTGCATCTTCGGAAGATACAGTTCATTGAGGTACGCCCGGAGAACACGCAAAACAGCAGACATGAACGGTCAGTCCTCCTTAATGATTATCGTCCTCGCTGTCCTCTTCTGTCTCCCCGCCGGAAATCTTCGGAACAGCCTTGACATAATAGTAATAATCGTCATCTTCAAAGCGGAGAAGCTCGCTTCTCCGGAAATCAAGCGGCAGCATGATGAGAAGGAAAAGAAGCAGTGCCGCGCAGGATGCCAGCGTGCCGATCAGCGAAAGGAGAAAACCGAACTCCGTATTGAGAACCGCATCCCCCACCATGAGCAGGACGAAGAATACCGCCCCGCCCACCGCTGCCGCGCCGTAGAACGCATAGTCAAAACTCATCGTGCGTACGGTGCAGGTGATGATCACGCAGGCCGCGCACGCCGCGGCGGCAATGACCAGATCCGGCCCGAACACGGCGCCGGCAAACCTCCGGATCCGCTCCGCGATATCCTCGGCAGAAAGTCCTGCCGCCAGTTCCTCCGATGTGACGACCGCCCGGAGAAGATAAAAGAAAACCACACCTGGAATCACAGAGAGCACCGAGGAGGGTTTTTTCCGGATTCCGGCATAGACAGGAACAAGTGCGGCAAATCCGAAGTACATGAAAACCGGCAGAAACCCAGCAAGCGCCATATCCTCAGGGACAAAGCGCAGCATGAGAAGGACCATAACTAATATGACGGCCAAAGTCACAGCCCCCGCATAGAGACTGGTCTGAAATGCCGCTGCGGTCAGCATGATCATCATGAACACCGTGACCGCCCCGATCCCGAACGCCGCCACCAGCACGGCCATTACCAGCAGAACCGGGGTTCTGAACAGTGCGCCCTCCGCATGAAGGACGCCCCGCAGCCAGAAAAAGATCAGAAGAGACGTCACAAAACGGGCCGCCAGATCAATATAGAGCGACCACATTCCGTATACACGCTTCAGTTTTTCTCCAAGTTCCGCAAAAATCGACATCTACATAAGCTCCTTCAGGCGTTCCAGATGACGGATGTATTCTTCCCTCTTCCGTTCCTCTCTCTGCAGTTTCCCGGACGCGAAAACGAGAGTCAGGATAATCGTCACAGCCATCAGAAGGATATAGCACGCCGCAAGATCCGTAATTGCGATCCGGTAGTTCATTTCGACTGCTTCTTCCAGCAGTTTCTCCGCGTGGGAGACAATATAAAGACCGACAAGCAGGCAATAGGCCGCTGTCGTGCAGAGGACAGTCCGAAGAAGCTGCAGCGCGAGATAATCCGAACGAAAGTATCCCGCCGACCTCAGCTTCTTACCACGGCTCCCCGTCTCAAGTCTCGCGAGAGCAATCATCTCCGCAAGCTTTTTCCGATCCGGCATCACGTCTCCTATTCCATTTCTCACTGCTTAAAGCATTTCCGGCCTCCCTGAAAGGGCGGTCAGAGACGCTAGTATCTTACCATAAATCCGGAGCCAATGCAAACCGTGAGGAAGTCCACGCGCCGCGCTCCTCTCTCCTTCAGAGCGTGCGCCGCGGCATCCACCGTATTTCCTGTCGTATAAATATCATCCACAAGCAGGACCCTCTCCGGCACCTCCTCCCCGTCCGGCACAAGAAATGCGCCGCGAAGGTTTCCGGTCCTCTCCCCCGCGCTGAGTTTCTTCATGGCGCCGGTCTCCTGAACGCGCCAGAGGAGCCGGGGCTCAACCGCAATTTGTGCCATAAGTCCGAAAGAGGCGGCGATCTCCTCCGCCTGATTGAAGGTCCGTTTCGCCAGACGGTGCGGATGCAGCGGCACCGGCACAATTACGTCCGGCCGTCTCCCGCTTATAAACTGCCCGGACACCTCGAAAAGCAGAACTCCCAGGGTACGGCAGTATTCCCTGCGGCCTCTGTACTTACAGTCGGAGATTATCTCCCGCATCACATCATCATATAAAAATGCAGCAAACCCGCAGTCATACGCGTGGTCTTTCCCCCTGCAGTCGTCGCATAGCAGGACCCCGTCCTCTACCGGCTTGCTGCATTTTACACAGCGCGGTCCCTCGATCCGGGGCAGTTTTTCCCTGCACGCCGGACAGACCCGCTCTCCCTTTGCAGCAATTCCCCCGCAGACCGGGCACCGCGGGGGATACAGGAGATCCAATATCTGATTTCCTAACTGTCCTGTCCGCATAATTCCAATATCCGCAGATCAAGTGACGTAAAGCGCCTGTCATCCCTGACGTTGTCGATCATCCGGCGGAAAGCGGTTTCACTTCCGAGAAGAACGACGCAGGAACGGGCGCGTGTCACCGCCGTGTAAAGAAGATTCCGTGTGAGCAGCATGCCGGGTCCGGAAAGAAGCGGAATAATCACGGCCGGATACTCGCTTCCCTGGGACTTATGGATTGTCACCGCATAGGCAAGTTCCAGGTCCTCCGTCTCCTGGAAAGGATATTCCACGCACCTTCCCTCATCGAACTCCACTGTCATGACGCGGCTCAGCTCATCGATCGCCCGCACGATGCCCATGTCGCCGTTGAAGATCCCGCTCCCCGAATCAACGGGGATTCCGTACCGGCCCCGAATCTCCCACTCGATCTGATAATTGTTTTTTGTCTGCATCACTTTGTCACCGACGCGGAAGATCCGGTCGCCGAACGCCTTCTCCCTCTTCCCCCGCGAAGGCGGATTCAGATACTGCTGGAGAATCTGATTTAAGCGGACGACGCCCATACTGCCTTTCCGCATCGGGGTCAGAACCTGGATGTCAAACGGCTTCGCATCCACATACGGGGGCAGCTTGTCCCTCACAAGTTCGATGACGTTGCTGATGATAAGATTCGGGTCGTCCCTTTTCAGGAAGAAGAACTCCCGGCTCTTGATCCCCAGCTCAATCTGCTCACCGCTGTTGATCTTGTGCGCATTCACAATAATATCCGAGGATGCGGCCTGCCGGAAGATCCGGGAGAGGCGGACTTTGGGAAATACATCCGCTTTCAGAATATCCCGCAGCACAGCCCCCGGCCCGACGGAAGGAAGCTGGTCCACATCCCCCACAAGGATCAGACGCGTACCTCTCGCCACCGCGCACAGAAGGGCGTGGAACAGCGCGATGTCCACCATGGACATCTCATCAATGATCACGGCATCCGCATTTAGGGGGTTCTCCGCGCACCGCGCAAAGCGGACCTCTGTCATCTCGTCGTCCGTGGTGCTTGAGATCTCAAGAAGGCGGTGGATCGTCGACGCCTCGTACCCGGTCGCTTCCGTCATTCTCTTCGCGGCGCGTCCGGTCGGAGCAGCGAGCAGCACTTTCATACGCCGGCCTCGGAAATAGCGGATCATCTCGTTGATGGTCGTCGTCTTTCCGGTGCCCGGGCCGCCCGTAAGAATCATGAGCCCGTTCATCGATGAGAGCACGACAGCCTGCAGCTGTTCATCCTCCAGTGTCACACCGTGGGCGCGTGACATCTCCAGTACCTCCGCCCTCACAAGTTCCGGATTCTCTCCGAAATCGACGCTCAGATCCAGCAGCATTCTGGCAGAGTTGAGTTCCATATAGTAAAAAGCGCCGGAATATACCGCCCGGCCGCCGTCCATCTGCCTCGCGATCACCCTGCGCTCCATGAGAAGCCCGTCCAGAGCGTAGCGGACCGCCTCCTCATCCGCCTGCAGAAGCTCTGCCGCCCTCGCGACAAGTTCCCTCTCCGGAAGGTACACGCTGCCTTCCCCGGAGGCCAGCAGGAGGACATAAAGCAGACCGCTCCTTATGCGGTACTCGGAATCCTGCGGTATCCCGATCTCGCGGGCGATCCGGTCCGCTGTGAGAAAGCCCACTCCCTTGATGTCCTCTGCAAGGCGATAAGGATTTTCTTTCAGCACCGCATAAAGATCCTCCCCGTACTCCTTGTAGATCTTGACCCGCAGAGGAAGGGATATCCCGTAGCTGTCCAAAAACATCATGGCTTTTCGCATCCCCGCCTGCTCCGCGGCTGCCTCTCCGATCTCGCGGGCTTTCCGGACGCTGATCCCCTTCACTTCCGCCAGACGCTCCGGCTCCTCCTCGAGGATCCGGATCGCTTCCTCATGAAACAGATCCACGATCCGCTTCGCCAGGGTCTTCCCGATTCCTTTCACCGCGCCGGAGCCGAGATACGCCTCAATGGCATCCGTATCTTCCGGCGCGTGATACTCATAGTGATCGACCTTGAACTGGAGGCCGTAGGAGATATGCTCGGTGTGCCTGCCGAACGCGCGAATGGTGAGTCCCTCCGAAAGTTCGGCAAAAAAGCCGACGCAGGTTTCCTCGTCGGCACCGCACCGCATCGAAAAGACCGTGTATCCATTCTCTTCGTTGCGGAATATGATATGTTCCACTACACCGGTTATGCTCTCTTCCATCAATAATCCATCCGTCCGAGGCTGTCCATCAGTTCCAGATACATGCCTGTCCCGATCGCGACGCAGTCCGCCGGATTCTCCGCGACCATCGTATTAATTCCGGTCTTCTCCTCGAGAAGTTCCGTCAGGCCGTCCAGCAGGGCGCCGCCGCCCGTGAGAACAATCCCGCGCACGGTAATGTCCGCCGCCAGTTCCGGAGGTGTCTTCTCCAGAACGCCGTGGACGGCGTCCGCGATGCGTGAGGTGGAACCGGACAGCGCCTCCCGCACCTCTTCGGAGGTCACGGTGACTGTTTTGGGGAGACCTGTCAGGACATTGCGCCCGGAAACCTGCATCACTTCACTCTTCTTGCGCTTGCATGCCGTCCCGATCCGGATCTTGATCTCCTCCACCTGCGTGTTATCGATAAACAGGCTGTGGTCGCGCCGGATCGCCCGGAGGATCATCTCGTTGAAATTCTCGCCCCCGATCTTCAGGGAGTCCTGTACGACAGGCGAGCCCAGAGAGATCACCGCGATGTCCGTCGTTCCCCCGCCGATATCGACAATGAGATTGCCGACGGGCTTCGTGATGTCTATGCCCGATCCGATCGCGGCCGCGACCGTCTCCTGCACAATCGTCACATCCCGGGCGCCGGACTGGTACGCGGCTTCGATGACCGCCCGTCTCTCCACTTCCGTGATGCCGCTCGGAACGCAGATGCTCACATAGGGTTTCCGGAACATATGACGGCCCATCGCAACCTGGATGTAGTGCCGCATCAGTTTTTCCGTCACGGAATAGTCCGAAATCGTGCCGGATTTGAACGGCCGGATCGCGACGACGTCGCCCTGCGTGCGGAGGACCAGCTGGCGGGCATCCTCGCCGTACGCGATGATTTTGTCGTTCGCCTTATCGTACGCGACCATGGACGGCTCGTGGATGATGACGCCTCTTCCCTTGTACCAGACGACAATGTTGGTCGTGCCCAGGTCGATCCCGATGTCTGTATACGCCATATATCTGTTTCCTCTTCCTCTCGTTTATGCTGTCTCTCCATGGCCGCGCCCATATGGGCAGCCGGTCATGAAATCCGCCCGAATAACGCTGTGTTAAGACATACTCCCGTCACGGGCTTTCCCCAGATACTTTCTGAGATACTGACCGGTGTAGGAGGCGGGGTTTTCCGAAACCTCCTCGGGGGTGCCGCGGGCAATGACGGTACCGCCGCGGTCGCCGCCCTCCGGTCCCAGATCGATGATATAATCGGCTGTTTTGATGACGTCCAGGTTGTGCTCGATGACAACGAGCGTATTGCCCTGATCCGTCAGGCGGCCGATAATGTCGATCAGTTTATGAACATCGGCAAAGTGAAGGCCCGTTGTCGGCTCATCCAGGATATAGATCGTCCTGCCGGTGGACCGCCTCGAGAGCTCCGCGGCCAGTTTGATCCGCTGCGCCTCGCCCCCGGAGAGCTCCGTGGACGGCTGGCCGAGACGGATGTAGCCAAGTCCCACATCGAAGAGCGTCTGGATCTTGCTCCTGATGCGCGGCACCTTCTCAAAGAAGGCGAGCGCCTCCTCCACTGTCATATTGAGAACATCGTAGATGCTTTTCCCCCGGTACCTCACCTCAAGTGTTTCACGATTGTATCTCTTACCGTGGCAGACCTCGCAAGGGACATACACATCCGGCAGAAAATGCATCTCAATCTTAATAATACCATCTCCCGCACAGGCTTCACAACGTCCGCCTTTCACATTGAAGGAAAAACGTCCCTTTTTATACCCCCTCATCTTTGCGTCCGTCGTGGAGGCAAAGAGGTCGCGGATCAGGTCGAAGACACCTGTATAGGTCGCGGGATTGGAGCGGGGTGTTCTCCCGATCGGGGACTGGTCGATATTGATGACCTTGTCCAGCTGGTCAATCCCCAGGATTTCCCTGTGCTTTCCGGGCACCTCAAAGGCGCGGTTCAGTTCCCGCGCAAGCTTTTTATAAAGAATTTCATTCACGAGGGAGCTTTTCCCGGAACCGGATACGCCGGTGACGCAGGTAAAGATCCCCGTCGGTATGTCCACATCGATATTCTTCAGGTTGTTGGCCATGGCGCCGCGGACCCGCAGCCACCCGGCCGGCTTTCTTCTGGCCTCCGGAACCGGAATGGTCAGCGCGCCGCGGAGATACTGTCCCGTAATCGACTCCCTGCAGGCCATGATCGCCTCCGCGTCCCCCTGCGCCACAAGGCGGCCGCCGTGTTCCCCGGCCCCCGGACCGATATCTACGACGAAGTCGGCGGCGCGGATGGTGTCCTCATCGTGTTCGACGACGATCACCGAGTTTCCGAGATCCCGGAGATTCTTCAGCGTCGCGAGCAGTTTGTCGTTGTCCCTTTGATGGAGGCCGATGCTCGGTTCATCCAGTATGTAGGCGACGCCGACAAGCCCCGACCCGATCTGCGTCGCGAGACGGATCCTCTGGGCCTCTCCGCCCGAAAGTGTCGCGGTCGCCCTGGACAGGGTGAGATAATCAAGCCCCACATCGTTGAGAAAGCTGACCCGGGACCGGATCTCCTTCAGGATCTGGGCACCGATCTGCATCTGATACTCCGAGAGCGTCAGTTCATCCAGAAAGTGCAGCAGCTTCTTCACGGATTCATCCGTCATCTCCATAATATTTCTTCCGCCGACTGTCACAGCGAGCGAGGCGGCCTTGAGACGCCTCCCTCCGCATGTCGGGCAGGGCGTTATGCACATGTACTTTTCATATTCCGCCTTGCTGGATTCCGAATAGGTCTCCCGGTACCGGCGCTCGACATTCCGGATCAGTCCCTCGAACTCGATATCGTAGACGCCGACCCCTCTCTGCCCTTTATAGTGCACTTTTACAGGCCGGCTGCCCTTTCCGTACAGAAACATATTCCGGATATCTTCCGGAAGGTCACGGAAGGGCGTCTTAAGGTCAAAGCCGTATTCTTCCGCCAATGCGGTGAGGATGGCGTGGGTGAAGCTGGTGCTGTCCGTCGCGCTCTGCCAGCCCTGCACGACGATGCAGCCGTCCGCAATCGAGACCGACGGATCCGGAATCATCAGGTCGGCGTCGAATTCCATTCTGTACCCAAGTCCCGCACAGTCCGGGCAGGCCCCGAAGGGGTTGTTGAAGGAGAAGCTTCTGGGCTCGATCTCATCGATGCTCACCCCGCAGTCCGGACAGGCAAAACTGGACGAGAGATTGAGATATGTGCCGTCCATCCGGTCCACAAGCAGCAGGCCGCCAGTTAAAGAAAGCACCGTCTCTATGGAATCCGTCAGCCTTTTTTCAATTCCCGGTTTTATGACCAGACGGTCCACGATAATTTCTATATTATGTTTCTGGTTTTTATCGAGAAGGATCTGCTCCGAGAGGTCATACTGGGAACCGTCGACCATGACACGCACATACCCGCTTTTTTTCGCCTGCTCGAGCACCTTCTCATGGCGTCCCTTCCTGCCGCGGACGACCGGTGCGAGGAGCTGGATCCTGGACTTCTCAGGCAGCGTCATCACCTGATCCACCATCTGGTCAACCGTCTGCCGGGAGATCTCCCGCCCGCAGTTCGGGCAGTGCGGAATGCCGATCCTCGCGTATAAAAGCCGGAAATAGTCATAGATCTCCGTCACGGTTCCCACCGTTGACCTCGGGTTCCGGTTGGTCGTCTTCTGATCGATCGAGATCGCCGGGGGCAGTCCCTCGATACTCTCGACATCCGGCTTTTCCATCTGCCCCAGAAACTGTCTCGCGTAAGAGGACAGAGACTCCATATACCGTCTCTGCCCCTCCGCATAAATCGTATCAAACGCAAGTGAACTCTTGCCCGAGCCCGACAGCCCGGTCAGGACCACCAGCTGGCCCCGCGGGATATCCACGCTGAGCGATTTCAGATTATTCTCATTTGCGCCTCTGATTTTGATATATTTCTGTCTGTCCATAGACCTTCGCTTACTTATCAATACTATATTAAAATCAAGTCCTTACCGAAACAGCCATCATCGGAGCATGCTTTCAATGCCCTCCGCAAATGAAAGGCGGGGCTCCCAGCCAAGTTCCCTGCGCGTCGCAGAAATATCCGCCGTCAGATGCATGACCTGCCTGTCCGCATAGGGTTTTTCTCCGAATCCGATGTCTGCTCCGGGGGAGACAATATCGCGGATCTCCTCCACATACTCCCGCAGCGTTCTTTCCTCCCCGCGGGCAATGAGATAGACCGCGCCGTCACGCCCCTTCTCTCCTGCCAGAACCAGGGCTCTGGCCGCATCCTCCGCCGCCAGGTAATCCCAGACCTGCTCTCCCGCCGTAAGGGATGGACGGATTCCGTTCTTAAAGCAGTCGATGAGATACGTGATCAGGGTTTTCTCCCCGTCATTCCTCCCGTAAACAGAAAGAATTCTGGTCCAGACGTGCCGCATTTTCAGCATATGTGCCTTCTCACGCGTCATAAACCCCGCCGCGAGCTTTCCGATCCCGTACGCGTTCTCCGGAAAAGCTGCCGTATCCGGCGCCAGGCGCCCGCATGTCCTCCCGTATTCCGCCTGGGAACCGGCGCCGACAAAGCAGGTGCAGCCGAACCGTTTTGCCATCGCAACCGCGTCAAGGGCGTACCGGACATTCGCCGTGTGAATATCCGGGTCAAAACGGGCCGCCCCTTTTGTCCCTGTCCATCCGAGATGGAAATACACATCGTACCTGAGTCCCTCCGGATTCTTCAGGTCCCGCAGATGCTCCACACTGCACTCGATCTTCCTGACCGACGGATGATCCGGGATGCGCGCGTTGTGCGGCGAGCCTTCGCGAAGAAGCAGAAGGACCTCCGTTCCCTGCCGGAGAAGTTCCGCGACCAGCGCACTCCCGACGACGCCTGTGGCGCCGCTTACTATTGCACGATCTATCATAATTCCGTCTCCTTCTCCTTAAGATCTGTCAAAGGCAGCGTCCCCCGCTTCCTGAAGGGGAGGGTCGAGATAATCCGCCAGGATGACATTGCTCACCTCCGCCCCCCGGCGTGTAAGCCGGAACCGCCCTTCCCCGTCGGACAGAAGGAAGCCCTCCTGCTCATGCCGCGAAAGAACCGGGCCGTAGACATCGCTGAGGGATACCCCGAACGAATGCTGAAAATCCCCGTCAAGGATTCCTTCTGTCATACGGAGGCCGAGAAACATAAATTCTTCCATCGCCTCCCTGCGGCCGATCTTCTTCACATCCTCCCGAATCCTTTGAGGGTCCGCCGCTCCGTCCCGATATTTCACCATGTCGCGCGTATTCGTCCACCGGGTATTCTGGCAGAAAGAAGCCGCCCCCACCCCGAATCCGAGATATTCTCCCCTCTTCCAGTAGCGGATGTTATGCCGGCACTCACAGCCGGGTTTCGCGTAATTTGAGAACTCGTACTGCCGGTAACCTGCCGAAGAAAGCAGTTCCTCCGCCGTCTCCGCCATAAGCCGCTCCTCATCCTCGTCGGGAAGCGGCAGCAAACCTTCCCGGTACGCCTGCATAAACGGCGTCCCCTCCTCCAAAATGAGACTGTAACAGCTGATATGGGAAGGGGCAAGGTCGATTGCTTTTCCGAGCGTCTCCCGGAAGGACTGTACGCTCTGGCAGGGAATGCCGCTCATAAGATCAAGATTCAGATTCCGTATCCCGGCTTCTTTAAGCATCCGCACCGCATCGCGGGCCTCCTCAAACGTATGGATCCGGCCAAGTGCCTCCAGTTCCCGCGGCACGGCCGACTGAACGCCGAGGCTGACCCGGTTGATATGGGGAGCCGCGCATGCGAGCAGTTCCTCCCGGATCGTCCCGGGATTCATCTCCATCGTCACTTCCGCATCTTCTGCGACGCGGAACGATTCTTCCAGCGCGCCGAAAATCTCTTTGAGCGCACCGGGCGGCAGAAGGGACGGCGTCCCGCCCCCAAAGTAGATGCTTTTCACCTCATATGACGCGCCCTGCTGCGCACAGCTCCTGATTTCCCTGACTAACGAAGCGCTGTACGCGAGGATCCCGTCCTCTTTGGCAGGGGCGGACAGGAAGTCGCAGTAGGCGCATTTTCTGACGCAGAACGGGATGTGAAGATACAGTCCGAGATCCTGCATTCTTACTCCTCGTTCAGCTTCAGAACATTGAGGAACGCATCTTTCGGAACCTCGACATTGCCGATCTGGCGCATCTTCTTCTTGCCCTCCTTCTGCTTCTCAAGCAGCTTCCGTTTCCGGGAGATATCACCCCCGTAGCACTTGGCAAGGACGTCCTTCCGCAGCTGGCGGACCGTCTCACGCGCAATGATCTTGGAGCCGATCGCCGCCTGGATCGGAATATCGAAAAGCTGTCTGGGAATCTCCTTCTTCAGCCGCTCACACATCTGGGATCCCCGCTTATATGCGTTCGGGGCGTAGACGATGAAAGACAGCGCGTCCACAGGCTCGTGATTGACCAGAATGTCCATGCGCACAAGCTCGCTTCTCTCGTATCCGGAGAACTCATAGTCAAAAGAGGCATAGCCCCTCGAGCGGCTCTTCAGAGCGTCGAAAAAGTCATAGATAATCTCATTGAGGGGCATTCTGTACTTGAGAACGGCCCTTGTTGTCTCCAGATACTCCGTTCCCTCATAGACTCCCCTGCGTTCCTGGCAAAGTGTCATGATCGGTCCGATATATTCGGTCGTGAGCATGATCTCCGCCTTGACCATCGGTTCCTCCATATACTCGATCTCCGAGGGATCCGGCATATTGGTCGGATTCGTGAGGTCGATCACTTCCCCGTTCGTCTTATAGATCTTATAGATCACGCTGGGGGCTGTCGTGATGAGATCCAGATCGTACTCTCTTTCCAGGCGCTGCGTGACGACATCCAGGTGCAGAAGTCCCAGAAATCCGCAGCGGAAACCAAAGCCGAGGGCCTGGGACGTCTCCGGCTCATACTGGAGGGCGGCGTCGTTGAGCTGCAGCTTCTCGAGCGCATCGCGGAGATCCGGGTACCGGGGTGTCTCGGCGGGATAGATGCCGCAGTAAACCATCGGCTGCGGCTCCTTATAGCCGGGAAGCGCTTCCTCACAGGGGCTGCCGGCTTCCGTCACCGTATCTCCCACGCGCGTCTGCTTCATATCTTTGATGCTCGCCTCGAGATAGCCGACCATGCCGGCGCTCAGTTCTTCCTCCGGGAGAAACTTTCCGGCGCCGAAAATGCCAACTTCTGTGACTTCCGCCTCCGCGCCCGTCGCCATCATGCGGATCTTCGTGCCTCTTCTGACGCACCCGTCAAATACACGCATAAAGACAATGACCCCGCGGTAGCTGTCATAAAGGGAGTCGAAGATAAGCGCCTTCAGCGGCTTCCCCGAGTCACCTGTCGGAGACGGGAGACTGCTGACGATGGCCTCGAGTACCTCGTGGACATTCTCTCCGGTCTTGGCGGAGATGCGGGGCGCCGTCAGCGCTTCAATCCCGATCACGTCCTCCACCTCCTGGGCCACTTCATCCGGCTGCGCGCTCGGGAGATCAATCTTGTTGATCACAGGAAGGATCTCCAGATCATGATCCAGAGCAAGATACACATTCCCAAGCGTCTGCGCCTCCACGCCCTGTGTCGCGTCCACGACCAGAATCGCCCCGTCGCACGCAGCAAGAGATCTCGATACCTCATAGTTGAAGTCGACGTGGCCGGGAGTATCGATCAGATTAAAGATATACTCCTCCCCGTTGTCCGCCCTGTAGATCGTGCGGACTGTCTGGGCCTTGATCGTTATGCCTCTCTCCCGCTCAAGATCCATATTGTCAAGGACCTGCTCCTGCATCTCCCGCTCCGTAAGCAGACCGGTCATCTCGATGATCCGGTCGGCGAGCGTGCTCTTGCCGTGGTCAATATGCGCTATGATGCAAAAATTTCGGATATGTTTCTGATCCATACCGTCTTCTTATACCTCGTATTCTAGTGCGCAGCCATTCATTCTGTTCGTTCGTCCGTGTAGAACGGGCTGACTCTATGTGTTCCGACTGACGCTGCGGAAAAATGCAGCAAAGTACTGTCTGATTACTGTACCACAAGTCAGGCCTCTTTGCAAACATATGTTCACTCAAAGTGAAAGCGTTCTTTCTCTTAGGTGCCCGTGCTGATCCTGCCGGAGGCTTTTTGTCGGATAGGGAATTCCGAGGAATTTCCTATCCGACAAAAAAGCACCCCCTTCCGGGAGTGCCGATCTGTTGGATTCCATTACGCCATCTTATCGACAGCTTTAGACATACGGGAAATCTTTCTCGCGTTGGTATTCTTCTTGTAGATTCCCTTCGCGGTCGCTCTGCCCATAACGCCCTGCAGATTCGTAAGAGCCGCCTTAGCCGCGTTCTTATCGCCGGCTTCAATCGCTGCAGTGACCTTCTTGACAGAAGTCTTGACCTCGGATTTCGCCGCCTTATTTCTGGCGGCTCTCTTTGCACTTGTCAGAATTCTCTTCTTCGCTGATTTGACGTTCGCCAAAATATACTTCCTCCGTAATCAAATATCTCAATATGCTCTAAAAGTTCCTCCTTTAGCCATAGAGACACGAATTGCGGCATGGGCGGAACAGACATAGTGCATTTTATGACAATCCGGGTTGCGTGTCAAGCCTTTTATTCAGTATTTTTCAGCTATTTTTGAAGCTTTTGCAAAGCGCTCTCACTGCCCTTCCGGAGCGCGCTGCCCGGACAGTTTCATGATGACCAGTTCCACGGAGAGACGGTCCGAAAGAGTCCCGTTTTTCACCGCCTCGTCTGCTGCCGCACACTCCGCCAGGCATCCGATCAGCTGCTCATTTGTATACTTCTCCGCAATCCGCCGGCTCTTCCGTACGGCGAACGGAGGCATGCCCGCTTTTTCAGCGATCTGGCTGTCGCTGAACCCCTCCCCCGACAATTCCCTGACCTTGACGAGACGGCGGAATTCACCCCCAATCAGGGCGAGAATCCGCATGGGAGGTTCCTTGATGGCCAGAAGGTCCGTGTAGAGATCCAGCGCTTCCTTCTGCCTGTGATTCGTAATTGCGGCAATCATATCGAAGATGCGGTTTTCTGTCCGGTTCGTCGTAACAGCGAGAATATCCTCCATCGTCACGCTGTCCCTGCCGGCACAGTAGTGGATCAGCTTATCCGTCTCGGTCCGGATATGGCTCATATCCTCTCCGCATTTTTCGAGAAATGCTTCCATCTCCGTCTTCCGGATCTTAAGCCCCTCATCCCCCAGCATGCGAAGCACCCATGTGGAGAGCGTCCGTGCATCCTGCGGGCGGAACTCCACACATCTTCCGGCGCTTTTTACAGCCTTGAACATGCGGCTTCTCTTATCGACAGCTCTCTCGGTAAAAACGAGCACCAGATAATCCGGTATGTCCTTCAGATAATCGGGAAGATGTTCGGGGGAAGACACAAAAAAGCCGGTATCATCCAGTCTGATCACACGGCGCTCGGCAAAAAAGGGGAGCGTCTCGGCGATATCCATGATCTCACTTTCACTGATCCGGTCCCCGCTCAAACTGTTCCGGTTCATGCCGCCGCCGTCGGGCTGAAGCGCCTGCAGCAGCCGGTCGCGGTACTGCAGGCGGAGATACCCCTCTTCACCGTACAGAAGATACACCTGTTTGAAATTGCCGGTTTTTATATCATTAATCAGATCTTTCATGGATCCCCCGGACTTTCCTCAGTAAAGCGGTCATTCGCATTACGCTACGCTCCGTGCCCATGAACCGCGGCCGCAGGCGGCGTCCTCCCGGCAGACGCTTTAAACTCCTGCCAATACAGCAGCTCTCCTTCACCCCGTCTGCGCCTCTGCGGCCCGGAGACGGGGGACTGTTCACGCAGTTCATATACCGGATGCCAGAAGATGTTACCATGACATTGTAGCATATTCCCGGGCAGATACAACCTTCATACCCTGCCGGCATGAGAAGAACGACGCAAAGAGGATGTGTATCTTATTTCTCCGGATGATACTCTCTCACCTCATATGCATAGCCGTCGGTTGTCACCGTCACCGCCCCGACGGTATCCGTCCTCTCAATCCTCATGCCTTCCCCGGCAAGACGGTGCAGCAGTTCTTTATGCGGATGGCCGTACCGGTTTCCCCGTCCGGAAGAGACGATGGCGACCTCCGCGCGGATCAGCTGCAGAAGTTCCTCCGGAGTCGAAAAGCGGGACCCGTGGTGGGCCACCTTCAGCACCTCATAATCAGAGGAAGACACCTCCGCCGATGCCGAACCCGGGAGGCTTCCCTCCGGCAGTGCCGGCTCAGAGCACCTCTCCTCCGTCTGTGTTCCGTCGGACGGTATTCCCTTAAAGCTCTCCTCCCGTATCCTTCCGATCATCTGCTCCTCCCCGGGTCCGCTCACATCTCCGCAGAGCAGGGCATCAAACTGCCTGTAATGAAGCGCAAGGACAACACACTGCCCGTTTGCGTCGGGCGGATCCGTCTCGAGCGAGGGATCCGGATTCAGCACGTTAAGAAGAACCCCGCTGCCGGCGCCGGCATCTCCCTGCTCCCCCTCCCTGCAGCCAAAGAGAAACAGATCTCCGGCAGCTGCCTTTATGACACGTATGTTTAAATACTCCGCCCACTTCACAACCTCAAGATACCGCTCATCCGGGTTTTGGAGGTACGGAAGAACCAGCGTGCGGATGGAGAGCGGCGTCTCCTTCCGGGCCATCAGCATGAGGATTTCAAGAATCCCGTTCACATGGTCCTCATCCGAATGTGTCACAACGACATAATCCAGCTTCCCGAGGCCCTCATAGCGCAGATACGGCAGAATCCGGTTCTCGCCGGGATTGCTCACCGTGGTCGAGCCCCCGTCAACAAGAACGGTCTGTCCGTCCGGCATTTCCAGAACCGTCGCATCGCCCTGGCCGACACTCAGCGCCGTCATCCTGAGCGGAGAAGGAATCCCCACAAGATGCAGCAGGGCGGCAGGCGCGTTTCTCGCTGTCAGAAGAAGCAGGACCGGCACAAGGAGCAGCAGGAAAAAGCGCCTTTTATACATTCTCCATTTGTATGTCCGGACCGTAAAAAAAACAAGAAGCGCCCCATAGAGGAATATCTGATAACCATGCGGCCGTCCCATAATCAGCACTGTGTGCGGCACGCCCGCTGTCACTTTCAGTAGCGCGCCGACCGCCCGCAGAATCCAGATCGCAGGGCGGGCCGTCCACCGGGCGCCCGGCAGCAGCATGGCCGCAATCCCGCTGGCCATCACGACAGGCAGCAAAGGAACCACGAGCAGATTGGCCGGCACCGAAAGAAGCGGCACCTCAAAAAACCAGAACAGGGTAAGCGGGAGCATCCAGAGCTGGACGAGGAGCAGTGTCATCAGCTTCCCCCTGTTTCGGAACAGGAAAAATGCAGCCGCCGCAAGGAATGACAGCTGAAAACTCCCCGCCGCAAGATACAGCGGATTCTCAAGGAGAAGCAGAAGCGCGGCAAAGGAGATGGCCGTCGGGGGATCATAGGTCCTCCCGGTCATCTTTCCCGCCGCGAGGAGCGAGAACATCAGAAATGCCCGGACCGCCGAGACGCTCATTCCCGTCAGAACAGTGTATAAACCGATGATGCATATGGATCCCGTCCCCGCCGCACAGAGCGGTACCCTGCCGGTCCCCGGGCGTATTCCGAAGCATCGCCGGATCAGCCGTTCCGCCGTCTCCTCCAGAGGCGCCAGATAAAATAGACGCCGGAGAGCGGCAAAGCAGCACATGCCGACCCCGGCAATATGAAGGCCCGATATAGCCAGTATATGCAAAATACCGCCATTCCTGAACAGCGACCGCTCCGAGGAGGTGAGCTCCCCCCGTTCTCCGAGCAGCATGGCCTCCATGATGCCCGCGCAGTCTTCCGGAAACGCCTTCGCGATCCTCGCGCGCAGCCGCTCTTTGATACAGGCGGTTTTCTCCCGCAGGACGTCCGTATCCGCCCGAACCACTTCAAGGGCCGGCTCATACATCCGGAAGTATCGGCGGTATAAGTTCCCGTAGGAAGCCGCATCATACTGCCCGGGGTTATCCGCCCCGGAAATCCTCGAAAGAGACCCTCTGGCCGCAAGAAACCAGCCGGCGGGATACCTTGTCCCCGCCGGAAGCCGGATCTCAATATTGCAGATGGGAATTGCCGCTCCGCGGTCAAGCAGGTAAGAATTCCGAAGGATACAGACCGCATGTGATCCTCTTTGCACGGTCTGTTCCACGGTGCCCTCCACGCAGGCATCTGAAAGGTACGCAGGCAGGCGTCTCAACGGCTCCGGCACTGCCCCGTCAAAGCTGAGAGTACCGAAAGCCGCCTCTCCGATCAGAAGCAGAGCGATCCATATAAGACACAGGAGACATAAAGGGCGTCGCCTCATTCCCCTAAACTCCTTATCAGGATTCTTTGTCCTCTACCAGCAGGAAGTTCTCTTTGAAAGGCTCCCGGAGGCTGATCTTACCCTGATAATCGCGGTCGCTTTCCCCTTCGATGGAGATCTGTACGGCCTCGATGCCCTCGCACCTCGCAAGAAGGGAATTCACAATGGAGTAGATCGGGATCTCGGGAGAGAGGTTCGTAAGCGCATTCGATTCAAAGGTCTGCGTCAGATTGACATAGCAGATCCCATTCGCGCTCGATACATTGATGATCTGGGTCGTTGTCGGAACAGTCGGATAGTTCCCCGACTCCTTCGGCCCTGCGATGACGCGCTCCACGATCGCCCACTCGAGGGGCTTGCTGGCAGAATAGTAGATGGATCTGCCTTCCGCGTGAAGAGCCTTTCCCGCTTCGTTGGCATAGTAGAGATTGATTGTCGTATTCTGAATAGTATTGATCTGTTTACCGGCGTCCTCAACGAAAGAGTTTGCGTTCATGATCCCGAGCGCCACTCCGTCCGGCGACACCGCGTCTTCCCCTTCGACCGTAAAGCGCACCCGCTCCACGGTGTCGGCCTGTACCATCGTGCGCACAATGCCGGCCCGCGCCAGCACCTCCCGCACGCTGTCCATCTTCTCGTACGCGGGAGAAAAGTCCAGGGTCAGAAGCCCGTTCCCTACCGTGTACCCGTTGATGGATACACCCTCAGGCAGAAGGGCATATCCGTCCGTGATGTCATCCGCATTCACAAAACAGTGCAGGTACTCCTCGATCAGCTCTTCCCCCTCCGCGCCGCCGGTATAAGGTTTGCGCACGAACCCGTCTTCCGCCTCATTGAGGTAGAAGATGATCGATCCCTCTGCCGTATCCTGTGTCTCTCCGCGGTTTCCGCACCCCGCGAGCGCGAAGAGCAGAACCCATACCGCGAAGATTCCGTTCCACTTATGCTTCAAGCTGCGTCTCCTTATACCTCCGGGTGAAGCGGAAGACGGACCATAAAGGTCGTTCCTTCGCCCACCTTGCTCTCCACCTTGACGATTCCCCTGTGCAGCGCGATCACGCTCTTCGTGATGGCAAGCCCCAGGCCGGTGCCCTCGATGGCTGTCGAATGTGACTTATCGCCTCTGTAAAATCTTTCGAATACTCTTTCCAGTTCCTCCTCCGGTATTCCAAGCCCGGAATCGGCGACATTCACATAGTAGTATTTATGGTCAGACTTCAGTGTCACCCGGACCCATCCGTCGTCGACGTTGTACTTAATTCCGTTCTCAATCAGGTTGGTAAATGCGAGCTGGATCTTCGTCACATCCACCTCCGCCTCCACCGGCCGCGCCATGTCGAAGACCAGTTCTATCCCCCGCGCGTCCGCGATTGGCTTCAGCCTCTTGATGACCTCCGCTATCAGTTCTCCGATCTCGCGGGTTTCCATGCTGAGCTTCGCGGCTTTCCTGTCCAGGCGGACCATGCTGAGAAGGTCCGTGATAATGGCGCTCTCCCTGTCAATTTCCTGCGTGATATCGCTCATGAATTCCCTGTATATCTCGACCGGAACATCATCCATGCCGTTAAGGGAATCCGCGAGCACCTTCATCGACGTCAGCGGCGTCTTCAATTCATGTGAGACGTTGGAGACAAACTCCGACCGCGAGCGGTCAAGGGCTCTGACGCGGGAGAGCATTCTGTTAAATGCATCCGTAATCTGCTCCGTCTCAATATACACCGGAACCGAGATCGCTTCGTCTTCGATCCCGTCCGTGACGTCTTCTATAGCCCGCGTGACATCCGTGAACGGCTTTACGAGGGCTTTGGCCAGGAAAAAGCCGATAAAGAGAACGACAAGAGACACGATCACCGCGACCAGAAGGACCCGGTTCTCGAGATATTCGACATTCTGTACAATTTCATTGGTGGAAACAGACGCGACCAGCACACCGCGCACAACGCGGCTTCCCGCCCTGGCAATCGGCGTCACGATCTCGATATAGGCGTTGGCATCGTTATATTCCACGGTGTTCGCGCCGTTCTTGAAACAGTTGATCACTTCCTCTGAGACCGACGTTTTGCCCGAATCCAGGTCAAATGTGTCCCGGATCACCTGATAATCGGAGTTGACAATGAGAAGGCGCCCGTTGTACACATTGCTGAGTGTCATGAGCTCCCTGTCTATGGTTTCTGCCCCGGACGGATTATCCAGATAGCCGCTTTGAAGGATGGAATTGCAAAGCATCTCGCACTGGTTTTTGACACTGCTCGTGCGCAGTGCCACCGCGCGGCTTTTATAGCCCCGGACCACCATGGACGCCGCGATGATGGTCGGCACAATTCCGATCAGAAGCATCATCAGCGTAAACCAGAACCGGAGGCTCCGAAAGATTGACAGTCTTGATTTCAGTTCTTCAAACAGTCTCATCAGCTCTGAAAGTAATAACCAACGCCCCACTTCGTGTGGACAAATCTCGGTTCGCTCGGATTCTTCTCGATCTTCTCGCGAAGACGCCGGATGTGCACATCCACGGTGCGGACGTCACCCGGATACTCATAGCCCCAGATAATATTGAGCAGGTTCTCCCTGCTGTACACTTTATTCGGATTGAAGACAAGCAGCTCCAGCAGGTCAAATTCCTTCGCCGTCAGGTTGATCTCCTTATCACTCACGAAGACTCGCCTGCTGTCGCAGTCCACCTTGAGGCCCTCCGTCTCGAAGACCTTGGGCTCTTCCGCCTTCTCCGGCTTCTGGGAGCGGCGGAGAATGGCCTTGATTCTGGCTTTAACCTCCAGAATATTGAAGGGCTTGGTAATATAGTCGTCAGCTCCGTACTCAAGACCGAGAATCTTATCCATATCCTCGCCCTTGGCCGTCAACATGATGATCGGAACATTGGAAAATCCCCGGATCTGCTGGCACACGTCAAGACCGGTAATTTTGGGAAGCATCAGGTCAAGAAGGATAATATCATACTCTGTCTCCTTCGCTTTCTCCAGAGCCTCCTCGCCGTCATAGGCGCAGGTCACCTCGAATCCGTCCTGCTCAAGAGAAAAGCGGATTCCCTTCACAATCAATTTCTCATCGTCAACTACCAGTACCTTCTTCGCCATGCCTCTCTCCTCATCCGCTGCCGCAAAAGCAGCATTCCATTATCCGCTTCCAACCGTAATGTGGTCCTTAATTTTCGCGTAAAGACCTTCCCCTATTCCGCTGACCTTCATGATCTCCTCCGCCGAGGAAAAGGATCCGTTGGTCTCCCGGTATTCAATGATCGCCGCCGCTTTGGCTTCCCCGATTCCGTTGAGGCTCATCAGCTGCGGAACGTCGGCAGTATTGAGATTCACCGGTGTCTCTTTGGCACCGCCTCCGTTTTCGTTCCCGGACCCGTATGCAGCCCCCGGACCCGCGCAGGTGTCTGCACCCTTAAGCGGCAGGGAAGCGGCTTCCTCTTTCGTAAGCACCGTGATCTGTTCCCCGTCTGTGAGAAACGCCGCCAGATTGAGGGAAACAGCTTCCGCATCCTCCGCAAAACCTCCGGCCGCCGCAACCGCCTCACAGACTCTTCCGCCTTCCGGGAAGGTATATACACCGGGATACTTTACTGCACCGCATATATAGACAACAATCGTCTTTATATCCTGAACGTTCCCTCTAATGGGCTGCTCCTCTGCATTCCCTTCTGTGCGGGAAACCCCTTCATCCGATGTCTGCGCGCCGTCCTCCGGCAAAACGCCGGAAGTCCCGGATCCGCCAGTCTCTTCTTGGCCGGACGCCGTTTCGGCTTTTTCTGCCTCTTCCCGGCCCGCCGCTTCCATGGGTACTGCCCGGTATGCCACCTTCTCGTACATACCGGAGCCGCAGCCGCCGGTAAACAAAACTGCTGCCATAACGTACAGCAAAACCATAGCAGCCTGTGCCATGGTTTTGCGGATAGTTTTCTTCATAACACACCTCCGTCTTAAAGATATCCGCAAACATGCCTGTGATACCCGCGAAGTTGTGTGTGAGTTTATTGTATCGAATCCTCCGGTGATTCTCAAGTCCCAAATGCTGTCTGTTCCCAAATCTTTTGCGGCTGCTTACTCCCCTTTTTCGTACGACTGCAGAATGCCGTCCAGGATTTCCACCGCTTCATCGATCTCTTCCTCGGTTATGATGAGAGGCGGCAGGAATCGCAGCACATTGCCGCCCGCCGTAATAATGAGGAGTCCCCGTAAAAGGGCGCCTGACGCGATATCTCCCGCCTTGCAGGCAGGATCCAGCATGAGACCGCGCATAAGGCCCATACCCCGGTGCTCCTTAATGACGGGGTGGGAAGCGGCCAGCTTATCAAGCTTTGCGGAAAGATACTGCCCCATTTTCGCCGCGCGTTCCGGAATCGCATCCTTCTCAAAGATCTCCAGGACCTTCGCGGCCGCCGCCGTGACAAAAGGATTACCCCCGTAAGTCGTCCCGTGGTCACCGGGGACGAGCGACGCGCCGGCCAGTTTTTCATTCAGGACAAATGCACCCACCGGAACCCCGCACCCCAGCGCCTTTGCGCAGGTGAGAATATCCGGCATAATTCCATACTGTTCGAAGGCCCACATTGTACCGGTGCGTCCCATTCCGCACTGAATCTCATCCAGAATCAGAACGATGTCCCGCTCATCCGCGATGCGCCGGATTTCCTTCAGGAAGTCCGGATCCGCCGGATAGATCCCCCCTTCTCCCTGGAGTGTCTCAAGGAGAATGGCGCAGGTTTTATCGGAGAGGCACTCCTTCACCGTCTCGATCTGGTTGAATTTCGCAAAACGGACGCCTCCCATCAGAGGACGGAAGGGTTCCTGATAGTGCTCATTTCCCGTAACAGAGAGCGCTCCGACGGTTCTTCCGTGGAAAGAATCCTCCATGGCAATCACTTCGTATGCGTCGCGTCCGCACGTCCGGGCATACTTCCTGGCACTCTTGATCGCACCTTCGATGGCTTCCGCGCCGCTGTTGGTGAAGAATACTTTTGAGAGACCCGTCGCCTTTACGAGACGCTTGGAGGCATCCATGAGCGGCTCGCTGTAGTAGAGGTTGGACGTATGAATGACCTTTCCGATCTGTGCGATCAGCGCTTCGTCATATCCCGGATAATGATATCCCAGGGCATACACGCCGATCCCGGACATAAAGTCCAGATACTCCCGTCCGTCGGCATCGCGCACACGGACGCCCTCTCCCCTCTCAATTGAAATCGGAAAACGGTTGTATGTGTGCAGAACGTACTGTTCTGTGGTTTCCATAATCTGGCTGTTCATAGATCACTTCTCCCCATGATAATAGCGCGAGGCCTCGTCGCCGATGATGGCGGTTCCGATGCCCTTGTTGGTGAATATCTCCAGCAGCATGCAGTGCATGATCCTCCCGTCGAGAATGTGCACGCGGTTTACGCCGCTCTCAATCGCGTGGATACAGTTCTGCAGTTTCGGGAGCATGCCGCCGCCCGCATTTCCTTCTGCGATGAACTGCTTCGCTTCTTTAACCGTCAGTTCCGAAATCAGAGTCGTGGGATCCAGCGGGTTTCTGTATACCCCTTCTATATCGCTTAAGAAAACCAGTTTCTCCGCCTTTACGGCCTCGGCGACCGCACACGCCGCGTCATCGGCATTGACATTGTAGGATTTGAAATCCCCGCCAAGTCCAATCGGGCAGATAACGGGGACAAAGTCCTTGTCTATCAGCGTATCGATGAGAGACGTGTCGACTGATGTGACCTCCCCCACATACCCGAGATCGATCCCGGACTCGAGTATCCTCTTCCGGACGATCATGGAGCCTCCGTCCTTGCCGGAGATTCCGCAGGCTTTCACGCCGTTTTCCTCCATGTACTGAACGAGGCCTTTATTGACCCGGTTCAGCACCATCTCGGCGATCTCCATTGTATCCGCATCCGTCACGCGGAGACCGTTCACAAACTCCGGCGTTTTTCCGGAGAGCTTAACCCAGCGGCTGATCTCCTTCCCGCCTCCGTGCACGATGATCGGTTTCATGCCGACCAGCTTAAGAAGCGCGACGTCCGTGATCACACTCTTCTTAAGGCGGGAGTCTTTCATGGCTGACCCGCCGTACTTTACAACAATCTTTTTTCCTGAGAATTCACGGATATACGGGAGGGCTTCGATGAGCACATCCGCCTTGTGAATCCACATATCCATACCGGTTTCCACTGCCATACCGGTCTCCATAAGCCGTCACCTCAAATCTGTTATTCGCAGCCGTCTGCCGTGCCTGAAATCTGTTATATAACCGGGCAAAAGTGTCCTTCCTCAAAAGAGTCTTGTGAAAGCCCGGCCTGATCAGGAGCGATAATCCGCATTAATGCTCACATATTCATGCGTCAGGTCGCATCCCCACGCCACTGCGGTGCCGCTGCCCGCATGAAGATCCACGGTCGCAATGATTTCGTCTCCGGACAGAATTTCCGTCGCCTTCTCCTCGGAGAAGCCGACAGTCACGCCGTCTTTCGCGATCACGATCGATCCCGCCTGACTCTCGAACGTAAGATCCACCTTCTCCGGATCAAACTCCGCCCCTGCATAGCCGAGCGCACAGAGGATCCGTCCCCAGTTGGCGTCGTGCCCGGCAACCGCTGCCTTCACAAGCGACGAGGACACGACAGACCTGGCCAGAAGCTTCGCGTCCGCGTCTGATGCCGCTCCGTATACCCTGCACTCGAAAAGGCACGTCGCCCCTTCTCCGTCCTTCGCCATCATCTTTGCGAGGGCTGTCGCAACCAGAAGCAGCGCCTCACAGAATGTATCATAGTCCTCATTCTCCGCAGTAATCTCAGGATTTCCCGCCAGTCCGTCCGCGAGAAGCAGACAGGTATCATTGGTGGACGTGTCCCCGTCGACGGAAACCATGTTGAATGTCTCCGGCACCACTTTGCGCAGAGCTTTCTGCAGCAGTTCTCCGGTGATGGACAGATCCGTTGTGATATAGCAGAGCATGGTGCACATATTCGGATGAATCATTCCCGCGCCCTTGCAGCATCCCCCGACAGTTACTTCCGTTCCGTCCGAGAGGGAAAAGACCGCAGCGGCTTCTTTCATCACCGTGTCCGTCGTCATGATCGCGCGTGCCGCGTTCTGCCCCGCCTCGGTACCCGGCATCAGTTTCTCCGCAAGAAGCGGAATTCCGGCACAGATCTTATCGATCGGGATCTGTACGCCGATCACGCCCGTAGAACCGATCAGGACCATCTCTTTGGTGATATCCGCATACTTCGGATCCGCCGCCCGCAGGCAGGACGCGGCTTCTTCTGCCGTCCGGGCGCACAGGGCGAGTCCTTCCTGTCCGGTCGCCGCGTTGGCTATACCCGCATTGACAACGACCGCCTGTGCCTTACCGCCCGCCGTGACGATCTCACGGTCCCAGATTACCGGCGCCGCTTTCACAACATTCGTCGTAAATGTCCCGGCAGCGCGGCACGGCACATCACAGCAGATCATTGCCATGTCAGGCGCGCCGTTCTTCTTGATGCCCGCACTGATTCCGGCTGCCCGGAATCCTTTGGCGGCAGTGACGCCGCCACCTGTCATCTTTATCATATATTCTGCCTCTTAATCTGCATATCCTTCTCTTTTTATCCTTCGTACGGGTTTTTATATCCGCCTTCTGCCATCTTCATGGCGCGGACTTTCAGCGGAAGGCCGAACAGGGTGATAAACCCGTCCGCGTCGTGATGGTCGTAGAGGTCGCCGGTCGTGAAGGAAGCGAGGCTCTCGCTGTAAATGCTGTAAGGAGAAGTCTCCCCGGCTTTGATAATATTGCCCTTATAAAGCTTGAACTTCACTTCACCTGTCACATACTCCTGCGTCACGTCGACAAATGCTTTGATCGCGTCGCAAAGCGGTGTAAACCATTTGCCCTCATATACGACCTGCGCGAGTTTTTCACCGAGAATCTTTTTCTCCTCCAGTGTGGCGCGGTCAAGAACAAGCTCCTCGAGCTGGTCATGTGCTTCCATAAGGATTGTTCCGCCGGGGGTCTCGTAGACGCCGCGGCTCTTCATTCCGACGACGCGGTTCTCAACGATATCGACGATTCCGATTCCGTTCTCTCCGCCGAGCCGGTTCAGTTCACGAATAATGTCGGCAACTTTCATGTTCTTCCCGTTCACCGACGTCGGAACGCCCTTCTCGAAGGTCATCGTCACTTCCGTAACCTCATCGGGCGCTTTCTGCGGCGTGACACTTAAAACCAGCATGTGATCATAGTTCGGCTCCAAAGAAGGATCCTCCAGCTCCAGACCCTCATGGCTGATATGCCACAGATTCCTGTCGCGGCTGTAGCTGTGGGAGTGATCAAACGGCAGATGAATGCCCTTGCTCTTGCAGTACTCGATCTCATCTTCACGGGACTGGAACTTCCAGATATCGGTCATGCGCCACGGCGCAATGATCTTAAGATCCGGCGCCAGCGCCTTGATGCCGAGTTCAAAGCGAATCTGGTCATTGCCCTTGCCGGTCGCGCCGTGGCAGATCGCGGTCGCATTTTCCGCTCTGGCGATCTCTACGAGCTTCTTCGCGATGGCGGGGCGGGCCATGGATGTGCCGAGAAGATACTTGTTCTCATACACGGCCCCGGCCTTCACGCACGGCATGATATAGTTTTCAGCGAAATCATCGTTGATATCCTCTATATAAAGCTTTGAGGCGCCTGAAAGTCTCGCTCTCTCCTCAAGACCGTCCAGTTCATTGCCCTGCCCGCAGTCAACGCAGACACAGATCACTTCATACCCGAAATTCTCTTTCAGCCAGGGAATGATCGCCGTCGTGTCAAGACCGCCCGAATATGCCAGAACCACCTTCTCATTACTCATTGTACTTGCCTCCTTAAAACTGTTTCGTTCCTAAAATATACACTATATGCATTATTTATGCAACACAATTCCCATTTATTCGCTGCATTTGTGATTTATATGCATTATTCTTCTATATTTATGCACCGCATTGTCCACATTTCCCTGTCCGCTCCGGATTCTTGATTCCTGCTGACCTTGCCCTCACCCATCAAAAAACGCCTCAATGAAAAGCCTGTCACGCAAGAAGATCCGGCAAACTTCCACTTCTGAAACGTTTGGAGGCGGTTTTAGGAAGGATGAGACAGAGCCTTAGCAAGGCTTATGAGCGAAGGGGCTCGCCGGCATGAGGCGAGACCCGAAAGCGAATTAGCCGCGCTTAGGCTCTGGCTCATCCTTCCGTTGCCGGAGTTTCAGAAGTGGAAGTTTGACCGGATCAACAACATACCAACCAAATAAAAGCGCATACCGACCGGATCAACAACATACCAGCCATTCAAAAGTGCATGCCGCGGGATCGACAACACACCGACCATTCAAAAGTGCATGCCGACCGGACGGACAGACCGCATACCCGCGATTACTTCGACGACAGGAACTCATACTCCCGAAGCCCCGCCTCATCCGCCGGGTACTTCGTCACATATTCCGCCGCCTTCCTCGTAGCCTGCGTCCAGTCATGCAGATGTTCATATACGACGATTTCATTGTACAGAAGGCCCTGTACAGACGCCGGATCCTCCGCTGCCAGTCCCGCCTCTATATGCTGGAGGGCCGATTCATAATCCTCCTCCTCGATATCGCAAAGAGCGAGTCCGTTGTGTGCCGCGGCCGCGGTCTTCTCATTATCGACGCTGCCTGTATACACAGCTCTCGCGTTCGCGAGATCGCCGGTTTCCAGATAAATCTTGCCAAGCAGAAAGACCGATTTCCCGTCGTCCGGTGAGCGCCGCATCGACTCGATGAGCATCTCCCTCGCCTCGTCATAGTTCTGGAGATAGTAATTCACAAGCCCGCGGCTGTAATAATCCTCCGTGTTCCGGCTCACCTCGGTGAGCGCCTCCTCGAGGTAGCGGGATCCGTCGCCGCTCTTGTCAACATCCGCATACAGCTCATAGATATTGATAAAGAGGTCATAGCCGGGCTCCAGAGTGACCGCCTGGTCAAAGTCGAGCGCCGCCGCGTGTTCATCCTCCGCGCGAAGGCTCAGGCGGCCGCGCAGAAAAAGCGTCTCCGCATCCGGCGACTTCATGATGATTTCATTGTAGATGTTCATGGCTTTTTCTGTCTGTCCCTGCCGCTCACGGCAATAGGCCAGATACAGATTCACATCCCTCTGAAACGCATCATCCTGGCTCTCCACATGATAGAGGCTCTTCTCAAACGCAACAGCGGCGTCCGGAAGGTTGCCGGCGGAAAGATACGTCAGGCCAAGGCCCCGATATGCCTCCGGCAAAAACATCCCGGTCTCAATCACCGTGCTGAAGTACTCCGCCGCCTGATCCATATCACCCGCCTCGAGTGCCTCGCACCCGCGGATATACACGGCCTTGACGTCCTCCTTCGCGCACCCCGGCAGAAGGAGCGTCAGCACAAAAACAAGCAGTAAAGCTGCGGTTTTACCCTTCAACAGCAAGGCCCTCATCGCGAATCACCTTCACTACAGAATCTACATACTGTTCACACAGTTCGTTCGTCTTCGCTTCCACCATCACGCGGATCTTCGGCTCCGTGCCGCTCTCACGGACAAGAATCCTTCCGTCGCTCCCCAGCGCTTCCGCGACCGCTTTCACGGCCTCCTGCACCTTCGGGTTGGCCTGGGCTTCCGCCTTGTTGTGAACGACCACATTCTTCAGGACCTGCGGGAACATCTTCATCTCACCCGCCAGCATGGAGAGCGGCAGCTTCTTCTCGATCATCGTCTGCATCACCATAAGGGAAGTGAGGATGCCGTCACCAGTCGTTGCGTATTTGCTGAAGATGATATGACCGGACTGCTCGCCGCCGATGGCGTATCCGTTCTCCATCATGTTCTCGGCCACGTATTTGTCGCCGACCGCTGTCTGCTGGTACTTCATCCCGTTCGCCTCGAGCGCCTTATAGAGGCCGAGATTGGACATGACCGTCGTCACGACCATATCGTCATCGAGCTGGCCGCACTCACGGAGATACTTGCCGCACATAAACATGATGTGGTCGCCGTTTACAATATTGCCCTTCTCATCAATGGCCAGGCAGCGGTCCGCGTCGCCGTCATAGGCGAATCCGACATCCAGGCCGTTCTCCACGACATAATTCTGAAGTCCCTCGATGTGCGTGGAGCCGCATCCGCGGTTGATGTTGAGGCCGTCCGGAGAATTGTTGATGACAAATGTCTTCGCTCCGAGCGCCTCGAATACGCTTTTGGCGATTGCGGAGGAACTGCCGTTCGCGCAGTCCAGACCCACTCTCTTGCCCTTAAACGCACGGGTCGGAATCGTCATCAGATACCCGATGTAGCGGTTTCTGCCCGCGGAGAAATCAATCGTACTGCCGATGTTATCCCGCTTCGCATACGGAAGTTCCGGAGTAATTCCGTCAATATAGTCCTCGATCTTCTCCTCGATCTCCGGCTCGATCTTCTGTCCGTTCGCGCGCATGATCTTGATGCCGTTGTCATAATACGGATTGTGACTGGCGGAGATCATGATTCCGCAGTCGAAATCATTCGTGCGCACCGCGTAAGACACCGAAGGTGTCGTCGTCACATGAAGGAGATAGGCATCGGCGCCGGACGCCGTAAGGCCGGCGCAAAGAGCGTCCTCCAGCATGTAGCTGGAACGTCTCGTATCTTTGCCGATTGCGACGGACGCATGCCCGTCCTCGTGAAGCGTCCCGTAATACCACCCGAGATATCTGCCCACCTTAAACGCCTTCTCGGCTGTCAGTGCGACATTCGCCTCTCCCCGAAATCCGTCCGTTCCGAAATACCTTCCCATTTTGAACCTCCTTCTTGTAATGCCAGGTATTCAATACCGCACGCGGCAAAAGCCGCCTGCTTTTGCACCGGGCGCATACTGCAGCACATTAAATTTCATACGCCCTGTGCATCAGATCGTGAGCGCCGGATACTGACCGGCAGTCACAATATAAACAAATCCTTTGACGATTATCCGCAGGCACCGCTTCCGGTCCCTGCCGCCATGGCCGCAAGTGCGGTCCGACTTATGGAGTTCCTCCTGCGCCCCCGCGCTCAAGCCGCTCCGCGCGGTCTGCCCGCACAAGTGCGTCAATCACTTCATCCAGATCACCGTCCATGATTCCGTCAATCCTGTGCGTTGTCAGATGGATCCTGTGATCCGTCACCCTCGACTGGGGAAAATTATACGTCCGGATCTTCTCAGACCGGTCGCCCGTCCCCACCTGGCTTCTCCGGAGGTCCGCCCGCTCATTCGCGAGCCGCTCCCTTTCCAGGGCATAGAGCCTTGTACGCAGCACTTTGAGGGCCTTTGCCTTATTCTTAATCTGGGATTTCTCATCCTGGCACGACACCACGATCCCCGTCGGAAGGTGGGTCAGCCGCACGGCGGAATCCGTCGTATTGACACACTGTCCTCCGTTTCCGGAAGCCCGGAACACGTCGAACTTCAGATCCTTCTCCTCGATCACGACGTCCACTTCCTCCGCCTCCGGCATGATCGCCACCGTAGCAGTGGACGTATGGATTCTTCCCCCGCTCTCTGTCTCCGGCACCCGCTGCACGCGGTGCGTCCCGCTCTCAAACTTAAGTCGCGAGAATACACCCTTTCCAAACACGCGGAACGTGCACTCCTTCATGCCGCCGATTCCGTTTTCACTGACTGAGATCATCTCGGTTCTCCACCCGCAGCGGTCGGAGTAGCGGGAATACATGCGGTAAAGATCCGCCGCGAAAAGCGCGGCTTCGTCTCCTCCCGCCCCCGCCCGGATCTCGACGATACAGTTGCGGTCGTCATCCGGGTCTTTCGGAAGCATGAGGTAACGAAGCTTCTCAAAAAGCTCCTCCTTCCTCGCCGCCGCCTCTTTCCCTTCGGAGGAAAGGAGTTCCCGCATCTCGGGATCAGACTCCTCCCGGAGCATCTCCTCTGCCTCCTCCGCGTCGCTTACCGCCTTCTTATATTCCCTGTATGTCTCCGTGATCGGGGAGAGTTCCGCCTGCTCCTTCATGAGCGCACTCATCATGGCAGCGTCGCCCGATGCCTCTTTCGAGGACATCAGGGTGAGAATCTCCTGCTCCCGGTATAGAATGGCATCCAGTTTATCAACCATGTTTTACTCCGCCGGCGACCCTTGGGCGGCCGCCTAAATCACACGTGATTCGAACCTCAGTAAATCCGTTTTCCGTAAGAAGCGCACCTACCGCTTCCGCTTCATCATATCCGATTTCAAGTGCGAGGTATCCCCCCTCACGAAGGTGTCCCGGCGCCTTCCTGCAGATCACGCGGTAGAAATCCAGTCCGTCTTCTCCCCCGTCGAGAGCCGTCCGCGGTTCATATTCCGCGACCTCCGCGTCCAGCCGGTCCACCTCATCCCTCCTGATATAGGGCGGATTCGAGCATATTATATCATAAGAATCCGGGATCGCACTGAACAAATCGCTTTTGACAAATGCAGCCGCGCTGTGCTTCCCGCGGATTTCCTCCGCGAACATCCGTCCGTTCTCACAGGCGGCGGAAAGCGCTTCCGGATACAGATCACTCCCGACCCCCGTAAGACCGGGCGGGCCTTCAAGTAAAAGTGTCAGCAGAATACACCCGCTGCCGGTACAAAGATCCAGAATTCTTTTTCCCGTCGAAAGACGCGGAAGAACCTCCTCTATCAGAGTTTCAGTGTCAAACCTGGGAATCAGGACTCCCTCACGGACAGCAAAATCACGCCCGTAAAACGGGGCCATTCCCGTAATATATTGGAGAGGTTCTCCCGTGGCGCGGCGTCCGGCGGCGCTTCGGTACCGCTCTTCCGTATCCTGAAGAACCGGCTCATTTTCATGAAGAAGATACCCGGCGAGGTCCACACCAAGGATGCGCAGCATCAGTTCCCTCGCCTCGTATTCCGCCGCGGGAATTCCCGCATCCGCAAGTCTGCGTGTTCCCTCGCGGACCAACGCACCGGCTGTCATTGTTTCTGCCACTCCCTCCAGTCAAAGACCTCCTCTATGGCGGTGATGGCCACCTCGCACATCTTCTCATCTGGCTCGCGTGTCACGAGACGCTGCAGCGCAAGTCCGGGTTTGACGAGCAGATCGACAACAGGACCCTCGTGGCACCCGCAGAACCGGAGAAGCTCGAAGGAGACACCGGCAATCACGGGAATCAGTACGAGACGCATGAGGAAGCGCATCCAACCGCGACGGATCCCGAACAGTCCGAGAATCAGGAAGGCGACAATCGAGATACTGATCACGATGAGGAGGAAGCTCGTACCGCACCGCTTGTGCTGGCGGGAGCTTTTCATCACATTCTCAACGCTTAATGGAAGGCCGTGTTCTATGCAGTTGATGCATTTGTGTTCCGCCCCGTGGTAGGAAAACACGCGCTGGATATCTTCCATACGGGAGATCAGAAGCATGTACCCGAGAAAGATCACAAGACGCAGCACCGCCTCCGTGAGGTTGATCACCACGTCACTTGCGCCGAATCTCCTCAAAAATCCCGCCAGCCAGAACGGGAGCAGCATAAAGAGGACGACGGAGAATCCGACGGCGAATATGACCGTGCCGGTCAGAATCCACTTAAAAGAGCGGTCCTCCTTCTCTTTCTCCTCCTTCGTCTTCTGCGTCCCGGTCTCCCGGTCCGTCTCCTCGTCCTCCCCCGCAAACTCCGCGGACCACATCAAGGAGGAGACGCCGACAACCATGGAATCGATAAATGAAACGGCTCCGCGCAGGATCGGGATCTTCATGATCCCTTTAATGGGACAGATACTTTTATACGGCCGGATCACGGATTCGATCCCGCCGTCGGGTCTGCGGACGGCGATGGAGTATTTCTCCCCGTTCCGCATCATAATTCCTTCCATAATGGCCTGCCCGCCAATACCGGAGTTCTTCTGCATAATGTCTCCTACGTGAATTGAATCTTTGCGGCGCAACACCGCGTTTTGCAGCTTGCCGTGCCGCATGGCAGCTTCCCTCTGCAGCGGGACAGCGTGCTGAACAGTGAGCGGCTGCCATCTGCCGGCGTTCACTGTAAGAACAGATAAAGGGACGAGCTAAGCCCGTCCCCGAATCGTATGCATAATAAATGATCAGCCCTGCGCAGTCCGGACGCCGTACTTCTTGTTGAACGCTTCGATACGGCCGCGCGCCTGTGCCGCCTTCTGCTGGCCCGTATAGAACGGATGGCACTTGGAACAGATTTCAACGTGGATCTCTTTCTTTGTGGAGCCGACTGTAAATGTGTTGCCACAGTTGCAGGTAACGACCGCCTGATTATAATTCGGATGGATTCCTTCCTTCATCTTCCTCACCTCTCTATATATAAAAATACATTATTATCGTCAAACAGCAAAAAACATTCTAACATAGGAGTTCGGTGAATGCAATAACAATTTGCATTAATTCCGAAGCACTTCCGGCATCACCATTTCTGAAGGATGGCGTTCACAACCTGCTCATTCGTGGGGTAGTACGAGAAGGCCTGAAGAATCTGCTCGATCACTTCCTCCGTCTTCTGTCCTCCCAGGCGTCTCCGCATCAGGTCGACCGCCTTCTTCTCACGCTCCGTCAGAAGCAGATCCTCCCGCCTCGTTCCGGATTTCACGATGTCGATCGCCGGGAAAACGCGCCGCTCCTGCAGCTTCCGGTCAAGGATCAGTTCCATATTGCCGGTTCCCTTGAACTCCTCGTAGACGACGTCGTCCATCTTGCTCCCCGTGTCCACAAGCGCTGTGGCGAGAATGGTAAGGCTCCCTCCCTCGCGCATGTTGCGGGCGGCTCCGAAGAACCGCTTCGGCATGTAGAGCGCCGTCGGATCCAGTCCGCCGGAGAGCGTGCGCCCGCTCTGCGGCACCAGAATATTGTAAGCACGTGTGAGCCTTGTGATGGAATCGAGAAGAATGATCACATCCTCATGATGTTCCACGAGCCTTTTTGCGCGCTCGATCACCATCTCGGCCACCCTTCTGTGGTGCTCCGGCAGTTCGTCGAAAGTGGAATAGATAATCTCCACATTCTTGCCGTGAACCGATTCCTTCATATCGGTCACTTCCTCCGGGCGCTCATCGATCAGCAGGATAATGAGATTCGCATCCGGATCGAGCGTCAGGATCGACTTGGCGACGTCCTTCAGAAGGGTTGTCTTGCCCGCCTTCGGCGGAGAGACAATCATACCTCTCTGCCCCTTTCCGATCGGGCTGATAAGATCCACGATTCTCGTCGCCCGCGACCCGTCGGGCCGCTCAAGGCGGATCCGTTCATTCGGGAAGATCGGCGTCATCTTTTCAAACTGGGCGCGTCGCCTGGCCTCATCGGCCGGATACTCATTGACCTTTGAAACATAGAGCAGAGCGCCGTACTTTTCGCCCTGCGCCCTCTCCCGCTTGTTCCCGGTGATCATATCCCCCGTCTTAAGGTTAAACCGGCGGATCTGGGAAGGCGAGACATATATATCGTCCTCCCCCGGAAGGAAGTTGTCGCTTCGAAGAAATCCGAAACCATCCTGCATGACCTCCAGGATGCCCCGCACCGCATGCCCGTTTCCGTAAAAGGATGTCTGCGGAGCCGTCTCCGGCATCTCCGCGGCAGCCTGTGTCTCCTCAGTCACAGGAGCCTCTGCGGCCGCTCTCTCCGGAATGACTTCCTCTGCCGGTGAGACTGCCTCCGCGATTTCAGGAGCTGCCTCCTCCGCGGACGTCTTCCCCTCTTTCTCTTTCACGCCGCGCTCCTTCAGCCGCCCGCGCCTTGTGCCGCCCGCTGTTTTGCCGCTTCTTGTTCCTTCGGAAGAAGAGGATGTCCAGCGTCTGTCCGGTCTTCCGGCCGCTCCGGCACTCTTCCCGCTCTCCGGAGCCGCAAAGTCGCCATCCCGCGAAACCTCCTCACTTCCCGCGGAAGATGAAGTATCGCCCTCAGTACCTGAAAAGGGCAGATCTCCGCTTATCCCGGCAGCAGATGCAGGCGTTTCCAAAGCCGTTTCAGCGGCGGGTGCAGGTGCCTTGACCGCGGCGTCTGCGGCCGCGGCGGATGGTTCCGAATCCTTCTTCACGGCCGGTTTTCTTCCGCGCTTTCCTGAAGAAGCGGCTTTCCTCCCGGCTTTTTTCGTCTCTCCCGCGCTGTCTGCGGCCTCTGTCCCGACCGCTGCAGCTGCTCCGCTTTCCTCCCTGGCGTCAAGCTCCAGCATGGCGTCAATCAACTCATTTTTCTTCATGGAAGAAGTTCTCCGGATGCCTCTTGACTTGGCAAGTTCCCGGAGATTATTAACCTGAATGGTCTGGTACTGTTCTCTTGTCATAAATCTTTCCCTGATCTATTGAAAATTTTTCTATGAAAATATATCCAAATGATAAGAAATTGTGAATATGTATCCGAATGGACCAGAATATGCGGTTAACAGGACTCGAACCTGCACGTCAGGGACAATGGAACCTAAATCCATCGCGTCTGCCAATTCCGCCATAACCGCTGATTGTAATAAAGTGGGATAAAAAAAGAAAAAATGAAGCATCGGGGACTCGAACCCCGGACAACTTGATTAAAAGTCAAGTGCTCTACCACCTGAGCTAATGCTCCATACGCAGGCTTACGAATCAGGCCGCAAACTGGGCTAGTTGGATTCGAACCAACGAATGCAGCAGTCAAAGTGCTGTGCCTTGCCGCTTGGCGATAGCCCATTAAAAGCAGCATTGCTGCAACTTACATTAACTGCGAGGGTGAATGGTGGGACTCGAACCCACGATCTCCAGAGCCACAATCTGGCGCGCTAACC